>JBEKVA010000017.1:0-21087 GCA_049514475.1 Spirochaetia bacterium | reverse complement strand
TGGAACAGAGGTCGCTCTCGGGCCACACGGGTGCCGGGTTCGATCCCTGCGGGGCGCTGCGGATGACCCTGAGGCTGGCCCCCGGCGAGCAGAGGGAGCTGGCGTGCATTCTCGGTCAGGCGCCGTCGCGGGAAGCGGCCAGCGCCCTGATCTTCTCCTTCCGCGCCAGAGGTGCGATTGACGCCTCCCTTGAAATGACAAAATCATGGTGGGACGGGCTTCTTGGCGCGGTCGAAGTGCACACGCCAGAGCTCGCGGCGGACTTCCTTATCAACCGCTGGTTGCTGTACCAGAGCCTGAGCTGCCGGATCTGGGGGAGGTCGGCGTTCTACCAGTCAGGCGGGGCATTCGGCTTCCGCGACCAGCTGCAGGACGTCATGGCTCTCCTCTACGCTTCACCCGCTCTTGCACGAGATCATATCCTCCTCGCGGCGGGCCGACAGTTCAGGGAGGGCGACGTGCAGCACTGGTGGCATCCACCCAGTGGTGCGGGAATCCGTTCGCGTATTTCCGATGACCTCTTGTGGCTCCCTTTCGTCGTTGCGCAGTACCTGCGTGTATCAGGGGATGCTGACATTCTGCGTGCCATGGTCCCGTTCCTCGATGGCCCTCCTCTCAGGGAGGACCAGAAGGAGTCTTACTTCATCCCGACTGCCGCTCCCGAGAGCGGCACGCTCTTCGAGCACTGCCGGCGGGCCGTGGCGCTTGGAATGACAGAGGGGCCGCACGGGCTGCCCCTCATGGGCACAGGGGACTGGAATGACGGGATGAACCTGGTCGGGGCCGGCGGCAAAGGGGAAAGCGTCTGGCTGGGGTGGTTCCTGGTCGATGTGCTGAAGGGGATGTCGGAAATGGCACAGGCGATGGGCCTGGCTGACGCGAGCCGCGAGTACCTTCGTCAGCGGGAAGCGCTGATCATGCGCATCGAAAGGACATCCTGGGACGGGGACTGGTACATTCGGGCGATATTCGATGACGGAACGCTGCTGGGCTCATCAGCAAACGTCGAGGCGCGCATCGACTCGATTCCCCAGTCCTGGGCTTCTTTGAGCGGCGGTGGCGACGGGGCACGAGCGCAAAAGGCGCTGGATTCGGCCTGGTCTCATCTCGTCTTGGAAGTGGAAAGGCTGGCCCTCCTGTTCGAGCCGCCCTTTGACACGGTGAAGCCTTCCCCCGGATATATCCAGGCGTACCCCCCTGGCGTTCGAGAAAACGGGGGGCAGTACACGCATGCCGCCCTCTGGCTCGCCATGGGGCTTGCGCGCCGCGGAGACGGCACGCGCTCCGCACAGCTGCTGCGGCTGCTCAATCCGATCGAGCAGACGCGTAATCTGGAATCGGTGCAACGATACTCGATAGAACCCTATGCTCTGGCCGCGGATGTATATCGACTGCCCGGTCGCACTGGCCGCGGGGGCTGGTCATGGTACACGGGATCTGCTGCATGGATGTACCGTGCCTGGGTCGAGGAAGTCCTTGGTTTGAAGGTGCGCGGAAACCGGCTGCTGCTGGATCCCGTCATCCCGGGCTGGTGGAGCGGATTTCACGTATCGTATCGTCACGGCAAAGCCCTCTACGATATCCAGGTCGACAATCCCGACGGTCAAGAGCACGGGGTGGCATGGATCGAAATGGACGGCCGACGCCTGGCGGACTCAGCCATCCCCTTGACGGCAGACCTGGTCAAGCACGTTATCGTTCTTCGTATGGGCCATGCCACCTTTTCCGGTACTCTCAATCCAGGCTGAACGGCGGGTATACGTCTGTCACGAGAATGAACGCATAGGCGCTCACCCGGACCGCCCATCGCATGACTCCGACCACGTAATCGAAGAGACCCCGGGGATATCGCGCGGTGAAGAGGATGGCGAACCATGCAATGATGACGGCGCCGATCACCCCAATGAAGAGAAATGCCAGGATGAAATAATGGGGAATCGCGAGGAACCACTTCACAAGGGGCAGTCCCGTTTTCAACTCTTTTGTCACCTCGGGGTATTGCATGGAGAAGTGAACGGTCTGCTCCTCGTCAGTGGAAGGGTAGCCGTCGGTGAGCAGGAAGAAATACGCCATCACTCTCAGGCCGAAGCGCGTGAGGTTGAGATTCCAATCGAACCACCAGCGGGGGTACTTCCATCTGAAAAGAAGCATCAGCACCGTGGGGAGGAACAGGATCCCTCCCGCGGCGAAGGGGAACCGCCAGGCGTTGTTCGCCGAATCCCAGCCCGGTCCGCTCACCAGGACGAGGACGATGGCAATTGGAATGATGAGGATGACCCGGAAAACGGAGGTCAGCCGTTTGAGGTCCCGATCGGGATACTGGATCTCAAGGCTGACGGGGTACGAGGAGGATGAGCGAGCGTCAGACATTCGTTTCTCCTTTAAAAATAAATGTGCACGAACAGCGCATGGCGTTCAGCGCCGTCAGAATTATAACACCGAAAGGGTTAAAAGGCGTCACCTGGGGGCTCCGAGAGCCTGGAAGACATCTTCGGCGACCCGCAGCCCGGTATGTAAGACTATCGGGCATGCAGAAATAGTCCCGTCACAAGTGCCATGAATCGATTTGTATGACGGAGCTCGACGGCCTTCTGCATGCACAGCTCGTGGCAGCAGAGGCACTCGATGCACTTCGCGTAATCGATGCTCTTGGTGGGGCGATCAATGGCGCCCATGGTGCAGCTCTCGACGCACGTGCCGCAATCCGTGCACTTTGAAAGATCGATCCGCGGCCGCTCTTTCAAAATATCGATGATACGGCCGAAAACCTTTCCTCCCACGACGCCGACTTTTATCGCCTTCGGCACCTTGAACCCGTGAAGCCGGGGCGGCTCCGGTGCGCCGCAATCGAGACGGCGAACCAGAAGAAGATCCCCGTCATAGCTATCACCTATATTCCGAACGCAAAGGTAGTCACCACCGTTGCGGCCAACGGTGGCTGAACATGTTCGAAAAAGTGTCCAACTTCTATCGCGACGTGATCTGGGGAGGGGTGCTGATCCTCGTGCTGGTATTCAACCGCCTGATCTCGCAGCGCGCCGAACGCAGGGCCGCGCGCCGGGCATGATCAGCGTCGGACGAACGGGCTCCAGTGCGAGGGCGGGATACCGGTCTTTTTCCTGAACAGCCGGGAGAAATAGTACTGGTCCTCGAAGCCCAGCTTGAAGGCCACCTCCTTGATGGCCAGCTCCCCGCCCTCCAGCAGCTCCTTGGCCTTCCTGATCTTGATGCTGATGTAGTACTGATAGGGGGTCATGGCGGTGTAGGACTTGAAGACCTCGTTCAGGTGCGAGGTGCTGACGCACAGCGCCTCCCCGATGGCGTTGAGATTGATCTCGTCGTAGATGTTTTCTTCCATCAGGAACTTGGCCCGCTCGACGAGCTGCTCGGAATGGCTGTACTGCACGCTCCTGCGCTCGTGGGCGAGTATCTCGGAGATCAGGGTGAGCACGTGCGCGCTGGCCCGCAGCTGGTAGAGTGGGCGCTGGCTCTGCACGAGCTCGAAGATCTTCGTATAGATCGAGAGAAGCCCATCCTGCAGACCCACATCGTACAGGGGCTTCTTCGGGGAGAGAAAACCCTTTTCGCAGAGTGTGTCCGCGTATGGACCCTTGAATCCCACCCAGTACTCGGTCCAGCCGACCTCGTACTCGGGCTTGTAGAAGTGACGCACCCCGGGAAAGATGAGGATGATTGAGCCGGGGACCACCACGTGGGTCCGCTGGTTGCACTCGAATATTCCCCGCCCCTGGGTGATGTAGATGATCTGGTACTCCGTCAGCGTCCGTCCGACGGCAACCGACTGGAACGGCCGCGGGTGGCCCTCCTTGTGCGGCGGGTAGACGGTATAGGGACCCGTCACGTTGTGCCCCGCGTCGGTGCAGACAAGCTGCCACTTCTCGTCTTCCTCGCTGTACGTCAGGTAGCGGAAGAAGCCTTTTTTCCTGTTGCGCAGCTCGCGGGCGACCATCGACTCCTTTATACCTTTTCCGCCGGCTCCCGGCAAGTTTTCTCCATCCGTTGGGGTTTCCTCCATCTGTGGGCAGGTATAGTCCATTCACGCGGCAGTTCGTACATTGGATAATCAGCCGTGAATCGGCGCGCAGGTACATGAGCGGTCGCAGCAGGATAGGTCTTTTCGGCATCGGCCTCGACACCTATTGGCCTCAGTTCAAGGGACTGAAGGAGCGCTTGCTGGGATACCAGGACTCTATTGCCGAAAGGCTCGGATCCCTCGCGGTAGACGTTGTGAACGCCGGGCTGGTGGACAACCCGCCGCTGGCCCGCACCGCCGCGGCACTGTTCAGTGCACAGAACGTCGATGCCATCTTCTTGTACATTTCCACCTATGCCCTTTCGCACACCGTTCTGCCTGTCGCGCAGCAGGCGCGGGTGCCGGTCATCGTGCTGAACCTGCAGCCGGTTTCCTCCATCGACTACGCGGCGTTCAACGCCCTTGGTGACCGCGGTCTCATGACAGGGGAGTGGCTGGCCCATTGCCAGGCGTGTTGTGCCCCGGAAATTGCGAATGTCTTCAATAATTGCGGGATCCCCTTCAACATGGTCACCGGCTGGCTGAAGGAAGAGCTGGCATGGAAGGAGATCGGGGCGTGGGTTGATGCCATCAGCGTGCGCAGGGAGCTGCGCGATGCCCGCGTGGGAATACTGGGCCACTACTACGAGGGCATGCTCGACGTGTACACCGATGTCACGCGGCTGGCCGGCGTCTTCGGGAGCCACTTCGAGCTCTTGGAAATGGACCTTCTGAAACGCTGTCACGACCAGGTCGGTGCCGAGGAAATAAAGGGCAAGCTGGCACAGTTCGAACGGGAGTTCAGGGTATCCCCCGAGTGTGCCCCCGCGGAGCTCGCCCGCGCGGCGAAGACCTCCTGCGCTCTTGACCGCCTGGCGACTGACACGGGTCTCGGTGCCATGGCATACTATTACGAGGGTATTGACGGGAATGAGTACGAGAGCATCGTCACATCGGTCATTGCCGGTAACACCCTGCTCACGGCGCACCATGTCCCCGTGGCGGGAGAGTGCGAAGTCAAGAACGTAATGGCAATGAAAATCATGGACTGTTTCGGCGCGGGGGGGTCCTTCTCGGAGTTTTATGTCATCGATTTCGACGATGATGTGGTACTGTGGGGACACGACGGCCCCGCGCATCCGGCAATAGCCGAGGGCGGGGTCGGCCTGGTCCCGCTGCCCGTGTATCACGGCAAGCCCGGCAAGGGTCTTTCGATCCAGATGAGCGTGAAGAACGGTCCGGTGACGCTGCTCTCCGTGGTGCAGGGAAGGGGAGGAAGCACCTTTTTTCTCACCGCGGAGGGCACCTCCGTCCCCGGCCCGACCCTGCAGATCGGCAACACCAACAGCAGGTACCGTTTCCCGATCTCGGCGCGGGAGTTCACCGACCGATGGTCGAAGGCGGGTCCGGCCCACCACTGCGCCATTGGGGTGGGGCACATTGCGGACCGCATCGACAAGCTGGCCCGGCTTTTAGGGATCGAATGCCAGAAGGTCTGTTGACGGGAGTCCATGAGAATGTCTGAGCGCATTGCCGAAGACGGATTTCGCATCCTGGAGCTGAACCACATCACAAAGACATTCCCCGGGGTCCGCGCGCTCGATGACGTGCACTTCGACCTGAAGCCGGGAGAAATACATGCGCTGATCGGAGAGAACGGGGCCGGCAAGTCGACTCTCATCAAGGTGATCACCGGCGTGTACCAGCCGGACGCCGGCCAGATCCTGTTCGACGGCGCGCCGGTGGAGATGCGCAGCACGGCGGATTCCCAGAGGATCGGCATTGCAGCAATCTACCAGCACGTCACCTGCTATCCCGATCTCTCGGTGACAGAGAACATCTTCATCGGACACGAAAAGATCAATCCCCTGACGCGCAAGATCGACTGGCGGGACCTCCATAAGCGGGCCGAGGACCTCCTGAAGCACCTCGATGCGGATTTCGACCCGCGCGCGGCCATGGGCAACCTTTCCGTGGCACAGCAGCAGATCGTGGAAATCGCCAAGGCCCTTTCCACCAATGCCCGCGTCATCATCATGGACGAGCCGACGGCGCCCCTGACCAACCGCGAAAGCGAGGACCTGTACCGTATCACCGAGGGGCTGCGGGACAAGGGCGTCTCCATCATCTTCATCTCCCACCGCATGGAGGACATGTACCGGCTGGCCACCCGCGTCACGGTGTTCCGCGACGCGCGTTACGTGGGCACGTGGACACTGCGAGATGTCCGCCGTGAAGAGCTTATCATGGCCATGGTGGGCCGCGAGATCACCCAGTTCTTCCCGAAGCGTTCGGTGACCATTGGAGCGGAAATACTGAAGGTCGAAGGTCTCTCCCGCACCGGCTTTTTCAAGGACGTGTCCTTTTCCGTGCGCAAGGGGGAGATACTGGCCATCACGGGGCTGATCGGCGCCGGGCGCACCGAGGTCTGCGAAGCCATCTACGGCGTCACCCACGCGGACAGCGGGCGGGTGATCCTGGACGGCGAAGAGATCCACGTGGACGGCCCGTCGCAGGCCATCGGGAAGGGAATCGGCTATCTCCCCGAGGACAGGCTGCGGCAGGGACTCGTGCTTGACTGGGAGCTTTCCAAGAACGTGACCCTTCCCACCCTGAAGAAGTTCGCCACCCTGGGGTGGCTGCATGCCCGGCAGGAGAACACGGTCACCAAGGAGATCGCCGAACGCCTGGAGGTGCGGGCCGGGAGCGTGTTCGACCTTGCGGCAACACTCTCCGGAGGCAACCAGCAGAAGATCATCGTGGCCAAGCTCCTCACGGGCCAGATGAAAGTCATCATCCTCGATGAGCCGACAAAGGGCGTTGACGTGGGGGCCAAGACGGCGATCTTCAACATCATGAATGACCTCGCCGGGCGTGGGTACGGCATTGTCATGGTTTCTTCTGAAATGGTGGAAGTACTCGGCATGAGTGACAGGATCGTCGTCATGCGTGAAGGCAGGGTCGCGGCCATCTTTGACACGAAGGGCAGCTCCCAGGAGCAGATCCTCAGGGCGGCCATGCCGGCGGGGGTGCAGGCATGAGGCGCTCTGCCACCTTCTCCGAGAGCTTCCGCGAGCTGGGTCTCCTTGTGTTCATCGTGCTCCTTTGCATCGTGTTCCAGATCCGTAACCACAACTTCCTCACCCTCGGCAATATCCGTGACCTCCTCACCAACACCGCCATCATGAGCATTCTCTCGGTCGGCATGATGATGGTGATCCTCACCCGGGGGATCGACCTCTCGGTCGGGGCGACCCTTGCCTTGTCGGGCATGATCAGCGCGCTCACGGTGATGTCCTTCCGTTCGATCTCTCCCGTCGTCTCGGTCCTGGAGGCAGTGGCGGTGGGGACCGTGGTGGGGGCGCTCATCGGGCTGATAATCGCACGATTCAACGTGCTGCCCATCATCGCCACCCTTGGATTCATGAACATCATCCGCGGGGTCACCTACGTGGTGAGCAAAGGGGCGTGGGTGAGCGCCTACCAGATGTCGGACGGCTTCAAAGCAATCGCCACCGGTAACGTGCTGGGGGTGAGCAATCCCATCATCATCGCGGTGGTGATCAACCTCGCGTTTTTCTATTTCATCAACCACATGAAGACGGGCCGCCAGATCTACGCGGTAGGCTCGAATCCCGAAGCGGCGGACATCTCGGGCATCCCGCGCCGGCGCATCATCTGGCTCGTCTACGTGATCATGGGCGCCCTTTCAGGCCTCGGCGGGGTGATCTGGGTCGCCAAGTTCGCCTCAGCCCAGAGCGATACGGCCACCGGCTTCGAGCTGTCGGTCATTGCGGCCGCCGTGCTCGGCGGCGTGAGCATTGCAGGGGGAAGCGGGAAGGTATCAGGCCTGATCCTGGGGACCATCCTCCTTGGAATCCTGAACAACGCGCTGCCGCTCATCAACGTCTCCCCGTTCTGGCAGCAGGCCATCCAGGGCGTGGTAATCCTGGCCGCCGTTCTCACGAACGTGCTGGTCAAGCGTAACAGCCAGCGGCTCGCCCTGCGGCGGCGCGCCATATAAGGAACTCGAGATGCTGGAACGAACCATCAGGGCCGTCAAGCCGTGGAGCTGGCGCACCTTCTTCTTCCAGTGGGAGTGGCTGCTGGTCGTCATCTTCATCGTCGTGAATATCGTGAACAGCTCGCTGTCTCCCTACTATTTCACGCTGGACACGTTCGTCGGCACGCCCATGTCGTTCCTGGACAAGGCGTTCCTGGTGCTGCCGATGACCATGGTCATCATCCTGGGCAACATCGACATCTCCGTGGGCTCCACCGTGGCGCTCTCCGCCGTGGTGATGGCCGTCACGTTCCATGCCGGTGTACCCATGCCCGTCGCCGTGCTGGTATGCCTGGCGGTGGCGAGCCTCTGCGGCCTGGTGAATGGCGTCCTGATGACGCAATTCAAGGAACTGTCCTCCGTCATCGTCACCCTGGCCACGATGATCATCTACCGGGGCATTGCGTATGTCATTCTCACCGACCAGGCGTCCGGCAACTTCCCCGAGTGGTACTCCTCCCTGGGCTGGGGGGCCGTCGGAAATGTGCCCATCATCCTCATCGTCTTCGCCGTGTGCGCCGTGGTCTTCGGGCTGCTGCTGCACAAGACGAGCTTCGGGCGCAAGATCTACGGCATGGGAAACAACCTCACCGCCTCCCGTTACTCAGGCATCAAGACAGATTCGATCATCATGGTCGTGAGCGTGCTCACCGGCCTCATGGCGGGATTCACCGCGCTTTTCCTCACCTCGCGCATGGGCAGCACTCGTCCCAACGTGGCGCAGGGCTACGAGCTTGAGGTGATCGCGATGGTCGTGCTCGGCGGGGTGAGCACCTCGGGCGGGAAGGGAAGGATCGCCGGCCCGCTGCTGGCTATTTTCATCATTGGTTTCCTGAATTACGGCCTCGGCCTGGTGAACATCCAGGCGCAGGTTCTCCTGATCATCGTCGGATTGCTCCTGATTCTTTCCGTCCTGGTTCTCAATGTCAGGTTTCGAGGCAGGCACCAGCGCCCGGCAGCGTCCGCGGCAAAAACAACAGCCGCGGAAGAGCAACCGGGAAAAATCCATCCGTAGGAGGAGGAGTCTATGCGAAAGGTTTTTATGACTTTGGCCGTGATCCTTGTGGTCATGGCAGTGGCGGCGCCGATCGCGCTCTTCGCGGCACCAAAAACCGCCAAGTTCGCCATCGTGTTCAAGAACACGGGCAACCCATATGGCGACAAGCAGATGGGCGGCTTCAAGGACGGCATCGAGGAGCAGGGCTACCAGGCCATCCTCCGCGCCCCTGACCAGCCCACGGCTGAGGCGCAGATCCAGATCATCGAGCAGCTCATCTCGCAGAGGGTCGCGGCCATCTGCATCGTCGGCAACGACAAGGACGCGCTGCAGCCGGTGCTCACCAAGGCGAAGAACCAGGGAATCAAGGTGTTTTCCCTGGACTCCGGCGTCAACCCTGCCAGCCGGCTCACGCACGTGAACCAAGCTGACTCGGAGAAGATCGGCCGCACCCTGGTGCAGGCCGCCTACGACATGATCGGCGGGGCCGGCGATATCGCCATCCTCTCCGCCACCAGCCAGGCGACCAACCAGAACCTCTGGATCGACTACATGAAGAAGGAGCTCGCGCTTCCGAAGTACGCCAAGGTGAAGCTCGTGAAGGTCGCCTATGGCGATGACATCCGCGACAAGTCGGTCTCCGAGGCCGAGGGCCTCCTGGCCTCGTACCCGAACCTGAAGTGCATCATCGCCCCGACCACCGTCGGAATCGCGGCCGCGGGCAAGGTGCTCACTGACAAGAACTTGGTGGGCAAGGTGTTCCTCACCGGCCTGGGACTGCCCTCCGAGATGGCCACCTACATCGAGAACGGCGTATGTCCCTACATGTTCCTCTGGAACCCGATCGATGTCGGTTACCTGGGCGCGTACGTGGCAACGGCGCTCGTGGACAAGAAGATCACCGGCAAGGTGGGTGACAAGTTCGCCGCGGGCAGGCTTGGCAACTATACCATCACCAAGGCACCCGACGGCGGGACGGAAGTCCTGCTTGGTCCCCCGTTCAAGTTCGACAAGGCGAACATTGGGGAGTGGAAGACGGTGTACTAAGGCGCCGACGCGCGTAGCGCGGCGGATTCTGGCGCCGACCCCCGAAGGGGGGCGGATTCTGGCGCCGAGAGGCGTTCACGAGGCGGGCCGCAAGGCCCGCCTCTTTTTGATGATCTAGAACTCCGCGAGCAGGGCCGCGCTCTTGTCCGTTGAGTTCCTGACGACGAGCTCCATCTTGAGGACAACCTTCCGATTCCTCGAGCCCGGCTTTTCGATGCGTCCCATCAGCATCTTCACGGCCTCGGAGCACATCGCGGGGATGGGGATCCGCACGGTGGACACCGCCGGCTCGTACATCGATGCCAGCGGCTGGTCATCGAGCCCGACAACCGCGATGTCCTCGGGGATCCTGATGTGCTTCTGCAGCAGGTACTTCATGCATCCGATTGCCAGGGCGTCATTGGCGGCGACGATCGCCGTTGGCGGGTGAGGCAGCCTCATGAGCTGCATCGCCGCCTCGTACCCGGTCTGGTATCGGTAGCGTCCCTGGAAGAAGTACTCGGCCTTCAGGGAGAGGGAGACTTCCGCGAGTGCGTCTTCGAATCCCTTCTGCTTTTCCTTGGATATCCTCGAGTTCGCCGGTCCGCCAACATAGGCGATGTCGTGGTGCCCCAGCCCAAGGATGTGCTTTGTCGCAAGGTTGATGCCCTCGTACAGGTCAACGACGACGCTGTCAGTCTTCGCATTCATGTCCCAACTGAGGAGAGTGATGGGCATGCGTGACTGGATGCGCTGGAAGTCGGAGACGATTTCGTCTTCATCGAGGAAGCACAGGATGATGCCATCGACCTCGTGGATATAGTCACCTTCAAGGTAGTCTTTCAGGATCTTCAGGTCGTCCTCTGTGGTGTAGAGGATCGGTTTGTAGTCGAACTGGGACGCTTCCAGGCGCACGGCGTCATAGACCGAGGCATAGAATGGGTTCACGATGTCGGGGACGATCAGGGCGATAAGGTTGGTGCGCTGCGTACGGAGACTTCGCGCGATATTGGAGGGGTGATACTTCAAATCCTTGACCGCTTCCTGGATCCTGAGGCGGTTTTCCTCCCGCAGCGTGGCGGGATTGGAAAAGAACTTGGAAACGGTACCCGTGGAGACGCCAGCCCTCTTCGCAACATCCTTAATGACGGCCATTATTTGGTCTCCGTTTTGCCCATGGTGCGTTCATATTTCACCTAATTTAGACGCTGCCGTCGGGAATTGCAAGGGTAGAGCCTGACAAAGCGGCCAAGCTAAATATGTAACTACTTATAATAAAAAAAATTATAGCTATTCTCTCAAATAACTTTTTTATTTTTAAATTACTTGCTTTCCAGATGACCTTATGTATAATGAACGTCTAAAATGAATCGATATAGTAAACGCGTTTAGATAACGTCATATGGAGGACGAAATTGGGCGCGACCCCGAAGGACGAATCCTACCTGCAATGGCTCTCTCAGAGCACTCGCACCCGCTGGTGGAATGATTCCGCGAACACCCGGGATCTCATGCGAGCGCTGGATAATGGGGCGACCGGGGTCACGACGAATCCCCTGCTGACCATGGCTGCGATAGGTGTCACGGAGAATGCCTGGATCGAAGAGGCACGCGAGATGTCTCGCCAGCCGCTTGAGCCCGCGGCACGCGCCGAAGCCCTCACGCGCCTTGTCGTGACCCGCACGGCGGCCCTTTTTGCCGAGGAGCATCGAAGGACGGGGGGGGCGGACGGCTACGTCTGTGCCCAGGTAAACCCGGGGCTTGCAAGCGACCGCCTTGCCATGCATGACATGGCCCGTCGATTCTCCGCCTGGGCGCCGAACATCGCGGTCAAGCTCCCTGCAAATATGGCGGGGCTGGACGTCCTGGAGGATTGTATCGCGGAGGGAATCACCGTCACCTCGACGGTGAGCTTCACGGTGGCTCAGGTGCTGGCAATTGCGGAGCGGCATCAGGCGGGAGTCGTGCGCGCAGAGGCATCTGGCACGCGGCCCGGCCAGTGTTTCGCAGTCATCATGATAGGGCGCGTAGACGACTACCTGAAGGACATCGCGCGCGACAACAATTGCCCCGTGAAGGAGAGTGATCTCGATTGCGCCGGGCTGGCAGTCACCAAGCGCGCTTGCGCGATCTACCGCGAAAAGAAATACCGTGCCAGGCTCTGCGTTGCTGCGCTGCGCGGCCCGCATCACATGAGCGGGCTTGCTGGAGCGGACCTCGTGATGTCGATCCATCCCTCCCAGCAGGACCTCCTGCTGACGCGGGAGATTGCGCGGGAAGAGCAGATAGACCGGCCCGTCCCTGCATCGACCATCGAACGGCTTGCCACGCTGCCGGACTTTGTCCGGGCCTACGAGCCCGGCGGAATGAATCCCTGCGATTTCGCGGGGTTCGGGCTTTTTCAGAGGACAATCACGCAGTTCAGCGAATCCGGCTGGAAATTATTGGAAAGGTACTCATGCGCCTGACACGCTGGGGGTGTGAGCAATGAAGCTGAGCTGCCTGCCGGTGTCTTATTTCCCCGCAATCCAGGCGGGGAAGATGAGCATCCGCGAATGGGCCGCAGCCGCGCGAGCCGAGGGGCTGGATGCCATCGACCTGAGCATCATGCTGGTCCCCAATCACACGCCTGCCTGCCTGGAAAAGCTGAAGCAGGACCTGCTCCTCGAAAAGATGCCCATCGCAATGATCACGACGTACCCCGACTTCACTCATCCCGACCCGGCCCAGAGAGAGCGCGAGATGGAATACGCGCGATGCGACATCGCCCTTGCGGGTGAGCTGGGGGCAAAATATCTCAGGATCCTCGCTGGGCAGGCTCACCCTGAGACATCCCTTCTCGGCGGCATCTCCTGGGTTGTCGAAAGCTTCAAGAGACTGGACGAGCTGGCAGCGCGGCATAAGGTCAAGCTGCTTTACGAAAATCACTCCAAGCCGGGCGCATGGAAGCACACCGATTTCAGCCTTCCCACTGCCGTCTTCCTGGAAGTGTTCGAAAAGATCGCTGGAACGGGAATTGGAATCAATTTCGACACGGCGAACCCGCTCGTCTACGGCGATGATCCGCTTCCCCTTCTGGAAAAGGTTCTCCCACGCGTTGAGACCATCCATGTTGCAGATACCGCGGCAAGGGGCTCCCAGCAGCCGGTGGTCATTGGCCGTGGAATTGTGCCCTTCACGGCGATTTTTTCGCTGCTGAAATCCCGCGGCTTCGACGGCTGGCTGTGCATCGAGGAGGCCAGCGGCAAAGGCCCCGAGGGCGTGAAAGAGGCGGTGCAGTTCGTGAGGTCGAAGTGGAACGCAAAGTGAGGTACGCATGAAAGGTCTCGTCTATCACGGCCCCGAGCAGCTTCGCCTCGAGGGGATACCCGATCCACGTCCCGCCGACGGAGAAGTCCTCATCCGCGTGAAAGCCACGGGCATCTGCGGTTCCGACCTTCACGGTTACCTGGGCAGGACTGGCCGCAGGACTCCGCCGATGGTCATGGGCCACGAATTCGCCGGCGTCATAGAAGAGGCAGGCGCCGGCGTCCGCAGTTTTCGCGCGGGTGACCGCGTCGTCGTGCAGCCCCTGATCTTCTGCGGGGAATGCGAGTTTTGCAGGCGTGGCCTCACCAATCTCTGTGTCAGGAAGAAGATGTTTGGCGTCATGGACCTGAACGGGTCAATGGCGACCTTCGTGACAGCTCCCGAGCGGCTCCTCTACCGTCTGCCTCAGAAAATCGATTTTCCCTCGGCGGCAATGGTGGAGCCCCTCGCCGTAGGGTATGGCGCGGCAGCCAAGGCGAACGTGAAGGATCGGGATGTCCTGATCGTCGGGGCAGGCACCATCGGCCTCCTGCTGCTCCAGGTGGTGCTCGCGTATCACCCGCGGACGGTCGTGGTGGCGGACGTAAATGATTTCCGGCTCGGCCTGGCGACGTCGCTCGGCGCCACGGCTGTGGTCAACTCGACAACGGGAGATCCGCAGGAAGTCTTTGATGTGGTCACGCAGGGTCGGGGAATCGAGCTCTCCTTCGAAGCAGTGGGGATTTCTCCGACGGTTCAGCAGGCGCTCTCCCCGCTGAAGAATGAGGGGACCTGCGTCTGGGTAGGGAACTCGGAGAAGATGGTCACCCTCAACATGCAGGACGTCGTGACGCGGCCTTTGAAAATCATCGGGTCCTACTGCTACAGCCACGAGGAGTTCGGCAAAACGCTCGACATGCTGGCAGCGGGGAAGATCAATCTTGCGCCGTTGATCAGCAAGTGCGTTCCTCTCGAGCAGGGACCGGAAATGTTTCGCACGCAGACAAAGGAACCAGGACACCTCATCAAGATCATTCTCACCAGCTGAGGGGAAGGGACACACATGTCAGAGAACGGTCTTCGCGGAAAAGTAATAATCGTCAACGGGGGCACAAAGGGGCTGGGGCGGAGCGTGGCCATCGAGGCAGGTCGCCGGGGCGCCTCGATCGTATTCGGAGGGCGCAGCGCGAAGGATGGCGCCGAGGTGACGCGGATCATCCAGGAGGATCACAAGGGAACGGCAACCTTCGTCTCCTGCGACGTCAGGAAGCCCGAGGAATGCAAGAAGCTCGTGGCGGAAGCAGAAAGGAAATACGGCCGAGTCGACGGCCTGGTGAATTACACGGGTATCCTGCCCGCCTGTCCGATCACTGACACGGAAGAGTCGCTGTATGACGACGTCTTTTCCACGAATGTGAAATCCGCGTTTTTCCTCTCGAAGTTCGTCATCCGTCTGATGCTGAAAACCGGCGGGGGATCGATTGTCAACGTCGGCTCGCTGCATGGCTATGGCGGAGAGAGAGATCGTGCCGCCTATGCCTGCTCGAAAGGAGCCCTGCTGACTCTCACCAAGCACATTGCAAAGAACTATGCGAAAGACAAGATTCGGGCGAACTGGATCACCATGGGATGGGTGGCCACCCCGGGAGAGATGGAACTTCGCCACTCGCAGGGGCTGGGGATGCCCTGGCTGGAAGAGCAGGCGCGCCGGCTCATGCCCATGGGACGGCTGCAGACGGCAGACGACAACGTGCCCGCCTTCATCTTCCTCCTGTCGGACGATTCGCAGCAGATCACCGGCACCGAGGTGCATATCACGGGCGGATGGGTCCTCTGAGAAGGCAGGGAACGAGCCATGACGCACGAGCTGAATATTGCACTTGAGGCCGGGGCGTACCTCGGGGAAGGGCCCTGCTGGGACGAGCGGGAAAGCCTTCTGTACTGGATCGATGGGCTTGGGAAAGCCGTTCATGTCTTCGATCCGGCAACCGGACGTGACAGGGAAACGCGTATGGACCAGTTCGTCGGCTGCGTTGTTCTCAGGGAAAAGGGGGGAGCCCTTCTCGCGCTTCAGAACGGCCTGTATTTCTTCGACACGCAAACGGGCGCTGCAAATCTCGTCGTCAATCCCGAGGCAGGGATCACCGGCAACAGGTTCAATGATGGCAAATGCGACAGCAGGGGGAGACTGTGGTTCGGTTCGATGTCACTGGCTGAAAATGAGGGCACGGGCACGTCCGAGCCGGCAGGATCCTTCTATTGCATCGAACCAGATCTCAGCATTCGCATGCTCTTTACTCATGTGGGGATCTCGAATGGCATCGGGTGGAGCCCGGATGAAAAGATCATGTATTACATAGATTCCCCGACGCGAAATGTGGATGCATTCGATTTCGACGCCGCAACAGGAAGCATCTGCAATCGACGGCATGTGGTGACATTTCAGAAGGCCGACGGCATCCCCGACGGTATGTGCGTCGACGCAGAGGGGATGCTGTGGATTGCCCAGTGGGGCGGAGGGCAGGTATCGCGATGGGACCCGCGAACGGCGCGGATGATCGATCGTATTCCCGTTCCTGTCCCTAATGTCACCTGCTGCGCCTTCGCGGGCGAGCATAGGGATGAGATGTACATCACCACCTCGACAGTGGGAATCACGAAAAACAACCGAGGCGACTACCCGCATGCAGGAGCGCTGTTCATGCTCAGGCCGGGAATGCAGGGTGCGGCTGTTCACAGGTTCAAGGGCTGAGGGATCACGAGCATGGTGGCGCGGACTTCGACGATTGTTCAGACTTTGGGGTCCTGCAAGGGCGGCGGGAGATCGAAGCTCTTCACGATCTCACGATCGCCATTCCCGTGGCCCGCTGAAGGCGGCGGCCGGAAAGGAGGTGTGGGGAACGGAATGTGGTCCGAGGAAATTGATCAATAGGTCAAACGAAAATTGGCTGAAATCAAGGCAAGGGAAAAGGAGAAAGGGATGAAGAAGATTATCATGTTGTTCGCGGTCGTCTGCATGATCGGGCTGTGCGCAGGGCTTGGCTGGGCTGCTCCCCTGAAGTTCGGATTGTCGGTCGCTACGCTGGACAATCCGTATTTCATCGAGGTCGCCAACGGCTTCAAGGACCAGTGCAAGAATCTGGGCGTTACCGCCGTGGTCAGCGACGCGAAATACGACGCCGCGGTCCAGAATGACCAGTTCGAGAACTTCATCGCGATGGGCTGCCAGGCCATGTGCGCATGCCCCGTGGACCAGAGAGGTCTCCAGGCGGTCACGGCAAAGGCCATTGCGAAGGGTCTCATCGTGGTCAGCGAAGCGCAGAAGATCGACAATGCGAGCGGGCATATCATTGTTGATGACTACGGCTACGGAGTCGTCAACGGGACGAACGCGGCCAAGTGGATCAACAACAAGCTCGGCGGAAAGGCCGAGGTGCTCCTGATCACCCTTGACCATGTGGAAGCGGTGAAGCTGAGGGGCAATGGGATGGAAGACACGATCAAGAAGATGTGCCCCAACTCGGTTATCGTGGCGCGCCAGTACGCAGAAAGCATGGAAAAAGCCATGAATATCGCCGACACGGTCCTGACGGCACACCCGAAGGTCAGGGTGATTGCATGCGTCAACGACCAGCTGGCTCTGGGCGCCCTGGCGGCGATACAGAGCAAGGGCATCAAGGATGCCAACTTCTACGTCGGCGGGGCTGATTACACCGCCGAGGCGCAGGCGAAAATGAAGACCGCCGGCAGCTATTTCCGCGTCACAGTGGATATCGGCCCGCGACAGGCTGGGATTGACTGCGCGCAGATGATGTTTGACTATGTGAAGAACGGCTCAAAAGGTGAGACGAAGTTCTTCGACATGAACTCTCATTGGCAGGAAGGCTGTGGAATTACCGACAAGACGCCCGTAAAGTAGGGGCTGTTTTCTGCTGGATCGCGGGGGAGCGGAACGCCGCTCCCCCGCACAAGAGGGAGATGGTCCTTGAGCGATGTCATACTCGGCTTCAACAACATCAGTAAAGTCTTCCCCGGCGTGCGTGCACTGGACAACGTCTCGCTCCAGTTTCACAAGGGCGAGATTCATGCCATTGTCGGCGAAAACGGGGCGGGAAAGTCGACGCTCATCAAGATCCTCGCGGGCGCCTACCAGCCGACGGAAGGCTCCATCGAGGTACTGGGAAGAAAGTACACCTATCATTCCCACTATACCCCTCACGATTCCCTCGCCATGGGAATTTCGGTCATCTACCAGGAGTTCAACCTTATCCCTTTCATCAGCGTGGCGGAAAACGTGTTCTACGGCCGCGAGAAGGCGGCATACGGAATCATCAACAAGAGGTTCATGAACACGGAAACACGGCGCCTGTGTGATGAGATGGGCGTTTCCCTGGACCCGAGAACGAAGGTGAAAGATCTGAGCGTTGCCTACCAGCAGATCGTGGAGATCCTGAAATCCCTTTCCCGCGACGCGAAGATTCTCGTCATGGATGAACCCACCGCGCCGCTGACAAACAAGGAAATCAGCTCGCTTTTCGACGTCGTGAGACGTCTCAAGGCGAAAGGAGTGACGATCCTGTACGTGTCGCACCGGCTGGAGGAGGTGTTCGAAATCTGCGACCGTGTATCAGTGATGCGAGACGGGAAATATATAATTACCCGCAACACCTCGGACATCACGAAAAAAGAGCTGATCGGCTACATGATCGGCAGGGAGCTCTCCTCCGAGTTCCCCGTAGCCGCGGGAATGACGGACGAGGTGGTGCTGTCGGCGAAGGACCTGACGACGGACAAGATCAAGGACGTTTCCTTCGAGCTGCACAAGGGCGAGATCCTGGGCTTCGGCGGGCTCGTCGGTTCGGGGCGTACCGAAACCGCGCGCGCTCTCTTCGGCGCTGACAGGAGGAAGCACGGGGAGATCGCCTATTTTGGACGTACGGCGCGCATTGGGGCGCCGTCGGATGCCATTCGGCTGGGCGTGGGCCTGCTGCCCGAGGACCGCAAACGTCACGGCCTGATCCTGGGCATGCAGCTGAAGAAGAATATCACCTACGGAATATTGAAGAGACTTTCGCGGTTCGGGCTTCTCGCGTTTGCAAAGGAGAAGACCATCTGCACCGAATTGAAGAACAGCCTGAACATCAAGACGCCACGGATCACGCAGATCATGCGCAATCTCTCGGGCGGAAACCAGCAGAAGGTGGTCCTGGCGAAGTGGCTGGCCACAAAGTGCGACATATTCATATTCGATGAGCCGACGCGCGGCATCGACGTCGGGGCTAAGCAGGAGATCTATAATCTCATGCGCTCGCTCACCAAGCAGGGCAAAAGCATCATCATGATCTCCTCGGAGATGCCCGAGCTGATCGGCATGTCCGACAGGATCGTCGTCATGCACGAAGGACGCGTGAAAGGGGTCCTCGAACACGGCGATTTCACGCAGGAACGAATTCTCGAAATGGCGTCCGGGTCATGAAGGGGGACATCGCTGTGAAGCATACGAGCGGGTTTAGAAATGCACTGGGCACCTATGGAATCCTCATGGTCCTGATCGCCCTGTGCATACTTTTCGCGTTCACCTCTTCGGGCCAGTTCTTCTCCGTTGAGAACATATTCAATATCCTCAAGCAGGTCGCCGTCGTCGGGATCATGTCGGTCGGTATGACGATGGTGCTCGTCTCAGGCGGAATCGACCTTTCCATCGGGTCGACGGCAGGGGTAGGCTGCGTTGCCACGTCCGCCATGCTTCTCATGGGGATCAACGTCTGGGTGGTCATCGTCAGCGTACTCGCCCTCTCCGCCGTGATCGGCCTTGCAAACGGCTTCTTCATCAACGAGCTGAAGATCCCTCCCTTGATTACGACTCTGGGCATGATGACGTCCCTGCGCGGGGTTGCGTACCTGATAACCGGCGGCATGCCCATCTTCGGCTTCAAGTCGGATATCCTCGTCCTGGGGCAGGGATACGTGTGGTTCGTCCCCGTGCCTGTCATCGTCATGATCGTCATCTTCGCAATCGGAATCGCCTTTCTGCAGGGCACCCGGTTTGGGCGATATATCTACGGAGTCGGCGGGAACGAGGAAGCGACACGGCTCTCGGGAATCAGCGTCAAGAAGATCAAGTACATCGTCTATTCCATCTGCGGCCTGCTTGCAGGCCTTGCGGGGATGGTGATGCTTGCCCGCATCAACTCGGGGACGCCGAAGATGGGCCAGGGGTACGAAATGGACGTGATCACTGCCGTCGTGCTTGGCGGCGTGAGCATCTCTGGCGGCGAAGGGCGTCTGGGGTTTGTGATCGTGGGTGTGCTCATCATGGGTGTGCTGACCAATGGTCTGATCCTGATGAATGTCCAGGAATACGTGCAGTGGGTGATAAAAGGTCTCACGCTGCTCGCAGCCGTCGGGTTCGACAGGTTCATCCAGACGAGAAGGATCAAAGTAGCGGTCGCATAAGGGCCTGCCGGCGCGCAGGAAGCATCAAAGGCGCTACGGCGGCGGTCACTGAGCCGCCGTGATGTGTGCCCGGAAACCAGGACACGGGGAGGCGTTTGTGATCGAGGCATCGCGGATACGGCAGCTTGAGCTGAAGGCATGGCAGATCCGGCGGGAGATCGTGATCATGTTCGGGCACGGCAAGTTCCACCACTTCGGAGGGGCGCTCAGCTGCGCGGACATCGTGGCAGCCCTGTACTTCTACAAGATGAACTATTCCAAGGCCAACTGGGAAAGCCAGGACCGTGACCGTTTCATAATGAGCAAGGGCCACTCGGTGCCCGCCCAGTACGTGGCCTTGGCGGCACTGGGGATCATCGACAAGAGCGAGCTGCCGAAGCTCAAGCAGCTTGGCTCCTGCCTGCAGGGTCACCCCGACATGAGAAAAACCCCCGGCATCGAGGCACCCACGGGGTCCCTGGGCATGGGGCTGTCCTTTGCAAACGGAATGGCGATGGCGGCGCGTCTCGACGGGCTGAAGTTCAACCTCTACCTGCTCCTGGGCGACGGAGAGATCCAGGAAGGACAGGTGTGGGAAGCGGCAATGAACACCTCCCACCAGGACCTGGCGAACATCTGCGTGATCATCGACCGCAACGAGTTCCAGAGCCAGGGAAAGGTGGAAGACCTGAAAGGGGTCGAACCGCTGGTGGAAAAGTGGCAGGCCTTCGGCTGGGAAGCGTTCCGGGTGAATGGCCACGACATAGGCCAGCTGTGCTCGGTCCTCGAGCGTTTCGATGGCACCAACGGGAAGCCTTTTGCCATCATTGCGGATACGGTGAAGGGAAAGGGCGTGAGCTTCATGGAAAATACATTCAAGTACCACAACGCGAGCATTTCCGCGGAGGAACACAAGAAGGCGCTCGCCGAGGTGGAGGCACGCATCGAGGAGCTGCAGAAATGAAGGAATCCACGCGGGACCGGTACGGAGCAGCACTGGCTGCGATTGCGAAGAAGGACCGAAGGGTGATTGCCCTCGACTGTGACCTGGGCCGCTCGACGAGATCATTCGAGATCACGAAAGTCGATCCACAGCGGTTCATCGAGATGGGAATAGCAGAACAGGACATGATCTCTACCGCCGCCGGCTTGGCTGCCATGGGAAAGATCCCCTTTGCCAATTCGTTCGCGGTCTTCATCACGGGCCATGCATTCGACCAGATCCGCCAGCAGTGCGCCCTGCCC
>JBEKVA010000016.1:0-21874 GCA_049514475.1 Spirochaetia bacterium | reverse complement strand
ATACTTCGCCACGATGTCCGGCGGCGCCTGGAGGAACTGCATGCCTCTCCCCTTCAGCGTTTCGATGGCCTTTGCATTGTCCTGTCGGCTTGCCAGGGTGATCTGCTCCATGTATTTCTTCGCGACAGTCATGAGGGTGTCCTGCAGGTCGGAGGGAAGCGCGTCGAAGAACTTCTTCGAAACGATCGCCTCTCCCAGGGCGTCGCCGAGGGGCTGGGACATGGCATAGCGCACCCGCGTGAACCACTGCAGCGCTATCAGCGCGTACGGTGAGGAGTACACCGTGTCGATCATTCCCGTCTGCAGGGAGCTCATCACGTCGGTGGGGGACAGGGGTATGGGGGACACGCCGACGGCCTGGTAGGCGGCCTGCGCAATGGGGTCTCCCTCCCACATCCACGCCTTCACTCCGCGCAAGTCGTCGAAGCTGGTGACGCGCTTCTGGGAAAAGACGTAGATGAACCCCACCTCTGCCCAGCCCAGGAGAACGAACCCGCCGTCGGAGAGCGCCTGGCGGAAGTCAGTGTCGAACTTCTGCGTGATGTAGTCCACCTCGTCGTAGCTCCTGAAAAGGAGCGGCGAATCGAGGATGCGCAGCTTCCTGGCCACCTCACCGATGCCGACGCCGGTGAACCCGCCCCCGTTGTACTGTCCCAGGCGGATCTTGCGGATGACATCCTTCTCATCCCCCGCGACCCCGCCGGGATACAGCTTGAACCCGAGGCGTCCGCCGGTCTGCTGGCGAAGGTCCGTGTCGAACTCCCGCATAACCCTGATC
The DNA here is from genome assembly GCA_049514475.1 of Spirochaetia bacterium. Taxonomy (GTDB): domain Bacteria; phylum Spirochaetota; class Spirochaetia; order SZUA-6; family Fen-1364; genus Fen-1364. The sequence continues at coordinate 21,096 of JBEKVA010000016.1, read as the reverse complement.
CAGGTGCTTCCCTCCGGCGCGAGTGTGGCGAACTTGATCGTGAACTGCTGCGCGTGCGCGGGAATGATGGAAACGAGCGCCGCAATGGCAATGATGATGAAACGATGCATGAACGTCTCCTCCCGCTCCCGGGGACTTAGAAGTAGTCGCCCGTGGCGGCCAGCAGCTGGCGGGCGCGCTTTTTCGCCACGGCGTTGGCCAGGCGCTGCTCCGGCAGGATGTCCGCCGATGCGCTCACGACGCGGTTCAGGAGGTCCTGGAAGAGGGTTTCATCCTGGGTTTCCACCGCGTAGTAGCGCGCGTACATCACGTAAGTCATGAGGAACCTGCCCTTGCTCGCGGCAACGTCGCGCTCGAAGTTCTCCTTTGCGAGCGCGGGCCGCCCTCCCAGGGCAGGGGGGATGCTGCTGTAATACGTTCCGAAATACAGCGAGGGACCGCCGTAGAAGTAGTCGGGCTCGCGGTCCCGCACCCACTCCATCATGGCGTTTATCGAGGGGAGCTCCGCGATGGCATCGGGGTCCTCCATCTGCAGGTACACGCGGTTGCCCCACGCGCTGGCGGTCCAGAACACCAGCGGGACGTTCTCCCTGCCCAGCCGCGCGAGGGCGGCCTGCATCTCCGCGGCATCTGCGCGGAACACGGTGCGCGGTATCCCGCGCAGCACCAGGGCCCGCACCCCGTACTGCTCGGCCCGACCGTAGAACGTCACGGCCCGCTCGGGACTGTCATCGGCGAACGCCAGGGCATAGCTGGTGTACCCCTGGCATGCAAGAAGCAGGAACTTCAGGTTCGTCGGGTCGGAGGCGACCACACCCTCCAGCAGCTTCAGGTTGCCAGCGATTGCCGGCTCGGCAAGCCGAAGGTCCCCCTCCGCCATCACCGAGGCAACGGCGTTGTCGAAAACGCTGTCGATCGAGCGCAGGGCGAAGGTCTGCAGCGAGCAGCCCTGCAGAAACAGGGCCAGCAGGGCCGCGGGCAGGAGGATCCTTGCATTCATTGCCGACAGCCGTCGTCCCGGCGGCTCAGAGGGCGAGCTTGTAGACGGAGAGCACATCCTTGGACCCCAGCTTCATGAAGTTGCCGATCGGCCCTGCCTCCGTTGCTTTCTTCGCCATTTCCTCCAGCCTGTCGCCCGGCACACCCAGCTCGGTGAGGCTCGTGGGAAGCCCGATGTCCCGGAAGAAGGATTTCAGCCTCCCGATCCCTTCCAGCGCCGTCCTTTCCGGCCAGTTGAAGCGGGGCTCCACGCCGAAGACCCGGGTAGCGAATCGGGCAAAGCGGTTGACGTCGATCTTGTACACCTGCTTCATCCAGGCGGGGAAGATCACGGCCAGCCCGGCGCCGTGAACGACATCGTAGATTCCCGACAGCTCGTGCTCGATGTAGTGCGAGCCCCAGTCCCCGATGCGCCCCGTGCCCAGCAGGTCATTGTGCGCAATGGTGCTCGCCCACATGATTTCAGCCCGGGCATCGTAGTCCCGCGGCTGGGCCAGGGCAACGGGCACGTTGTCGATGATCGTCCTCAGGGTGGCTTCGCAGAGCCGGTCGGTGAACTCGACGGCAGGCACCCGCGTGAAGTACCTCTCCATCACGTGCGCCATGATGTCCGCCCCTCCGCTGGCCGTCTGGAAGGGAGGGAGGGTGTAGGTGAGCTCAGGGTTCATGATGGCGAACTTCGGCCGCAGGCACTCGCCGCCGGCGTCCTTCTTGTACATTCCTTCTTCATTCGTGATGACCGAGCCATTGCTCGCTTCGCTGCCGGCCGCCGGGATGGTGAGCACGACGCCTACCGGCATGCTCTTCTGGGGTGAGACCTTCTTCATGTAGAAGTCCCAGACATCCCCCGCGTACGGCACGCCAATGGCGATGGCTTTCGCCGAATCGATGACGCTGCCCCCGCCTACCGCAAGGATGACCTCGATCTTCTTTTCCCTGCAGATCCGAATGCCTTCCCGGACAAGGCTCAGCCGGGGATTGGGCTTCACGCCCCCCAGCTCGAACACCTCGACCCCCGCCGCTTTCAGGGACGCACAGACCCGCCCGTGAAGTCCCGAAGCGCGTATGCTCCCTCCGCCGTAGTGCAGAAGCGCTTTCTTTCCATAAAAAGCGGTTTCCTTGCCCGCTTCCAATTCCGTGTTCTTGCCGAAGATGATCTTCGTGGCGTTCTGAAAGGTGAAATTCTCCACTCGTTGCCCCCCCATTGTGCTGATTGCGCGACACCCAGTGTAGGTGAGCCAATCCCTTGAGGTCAACTGCCCGCGTGGTCAGCGCGCCGCTCTCCCGCCTTGCGCATTCAAATCTTGACCTCACCGCGCAACGCGCATATCATGCGGGCCTGTCTTCCAACCCCTGACTTGAGAGGTGATTTTCATGCTCATTATCGGAGAGCTCATCAACTCAACGCGAAAGCAGATACGAAAGGCGATCGAGGAAAAGGATGCCGGATACATCCAGGCCCTTGCAAAGAAGCAGGCGGAGGCCGGCGCGCACTGGATCGACGTCAATGCCGGTGCCTTCCCGACTGACGAAGTGGAAAAGCTGCAGTGGCTGATCTCCGTCATCCGCGAGGTGACCGACGCCCCCCTGTCCATCGACTCACCGCGGCCGGCTGCCGTGGAAGCGGGGCTCGCGATGGCAGGGAAGGAGCCTTTCCTCAACTCGATCTCCGCCGAGTCAGAGCGCTACGCAACGCTGATTCCTTTCGTCAAAAAATACTCCACTCGGGTCGTGGCACTGAGCCTGGACGACAGCGGGATGACCGATGACATGAACAAGGTCTGGGAGGTCGCCGACGCGCTCATCAAGCGCCTGGAGGATGACGGGGTGCCCCCCGATCACATCTTCGTGGACCCGCTGATCAGGCCGGTGAGCACAAACGGCGACTACGGCATGGGGGCGCTGGGGCTGGTGGAGAAGATCACCGCGGTGCACCCGCTGGTGCACAAGACCTGCGGTCTCTCCAATGTCTCCTATGGGCTTCCCAAGCGGAAGCTGGTGAACCAGATCTTCGTTGCAATGGCTATTGCCAAGGGGATGGACTCCGCGATCATCGACCCGCTGGACGCGCGCATGATGGCGAACATCCTCGTGGCCGAGGCCCTTTCCGGCCGGGACCAGTTCTGCATGCAGTATATCACCGCTGAGAGGGGGGGGAAGCTCGAAGGCATGGCCTGATTCCCGCGCGCTCTTTGCTTTCAGGGGCGGCGGAGCGTCCCGTTTGACGGCACACGAAACTCCGCCGCTTTCACTTGTCCCCGCGGTCGTTTTGAAGATATACTGAACTCCACAGGGGCCATACCATGAAGAAGCTTTACTTTCTGCTGTGCCTCATCCTCGTCGTCTTTTTTGGCTGCATGTCGGCTGACACCACGTTTCTCGTCAAGAACCTCGACGACCAGGGCAAATCCAAGGCGCTGACGGACGCCGGCATCGAGGAATACGACCTGCACATCGTGCATCGCCAGGAGTACGACCAGATCGCACGGATCAAGGACTACTTCAGCGTGGCGCTGCGCTACGACCCCACAAACGAGCAGGCGCAGCAGTACCTTTCCCTGATCGACAATTACAAGAACAGGAAGATCAAGGCCAGCCTCACCAGCGCCACGAAGGCCCTGGCGAAACCCAAGCGGACCGATGACGACAACTACACGCTGTTCGTCTCCCTGCAGACGGCTGCCCGCCTGGACCCCGCGAATGCCAGCGTGCAGAAGATGCTCGGCGACACCGTGCAGGACCGCTCCAAGCTCGTCGACGGATACCTCGCGAAATCGCGGGAGGCCACGGGCAGCGTCGACAGCAAGGCCACGGATGCCGCGCGGGAGAAGGCGTACACCGACGCTTACCAGTATGCGCTGAAGGCCGCCTCCATTGACCCCAAGAATGCCGCCGCCCAGGGGCAGGTGAGCTCCACCAAGACGGAGATCACCAAGATGGTGGCCGCGCACAGCGCCTCCGTACAGAAGCTCGTTGCCGCGGGCAGGTTCTCCGATGCCCGGGCACAGGTTGCGGCCATGAACACGCTCAACCGAAGAGCGAACAATGCCTTCGAGCCGGACGTGAAGAACGCAAGCTACTCGCTGAACTACTCGTGGGCCCGGTACCTGTACGGCCAGAAGGACTACACGACGGCGGAGGTCAAGACGGATGCCGCCCTCGCCGTCTCCCGCACCGACGAGGCGACGGCCCTGAAGCGGAAGCTCTCTGACCTGCGTACGAAGGCTGACGCCGGCGTCTCCTTCGAAGCGGGGCTGCAGGAAATCGACAGGCTCATCGGATCCGGAGAGCTGCTTTCCGCGCACCGCAGGATCGACTCCCTGAGCCGCGTCACGAAGGACCCCGACAAGCAGTCGCAGCTTGACGACCGCAGCCAGAAGATCGAGTCCAGCCTGCAGGACCTCTATGATCGGGGGGTGGCGGCGTATCGCGACGAGGACTTCAAGACGGCCGTCGATCTCCTTCAGACCGTCGTGGGCATAAAGGTCGACTACGAGCAGGCCGGTGATTACCTGGACAAGGCGCGTTCGAAACTGAAGCTTCTGCAGCAATTCTAATGAGGAGAACTCCATGAAAACTGTCCCGCGGCCGAGAGCCGGCTTTCAGGTCCTCGAAGCCGCTTATGCACTCCTGATCATCCTGTGGTACCTGCTGCCATTCATCCGGCCCGACCTTGCCGGCCTTGCCCCCCGGACCCTCGCGACGACCCTGTACGGCATCCCCCCTTCCCAGCCGGGGGCGTTCGCGCTGGTGAGCTTCCTTTCCTACCTGCTGCCGGTGATCTGCCTGTGGAAGATCGCCTCCCTTTTCCTTTCAAAGAAGCTGCCCGTCGCCGCGGACCCCGAAAGGCCCCTTCCCATAGTGCTGAACATCATCTCCTCGGGGATCGTCGTGGCATTCGTGATCCTGCACCTGGTGAGAACAGCGGCCAATGCGAGCTACTTCGCGGCATTCTCTCCCATCACCTATGCGGCCGCGGGCCTGTCACTGGCCTACAACGGCTACTTCATCGTCCTGCTCATCATGAGCTGGAGCAAGCGTGACGAGGCGTTCCAGGAATACCTGGAGTTCCGCCGCGGCGGCAACGGCCACGAGGGCGGCGCATTTGCCTCCGTGCCGCGGCAGGGCATCCAGAGACGGCTCATCCTGACCTTCGTGCCCATGATCCTGGTCATCATCCTCGTGCTCTCCTTCCTGCTCCTGCGCAACTTCAGCAGCACCATCCTTGCCGCGGTCAACGCCAACGGCGAGGGACTGGCGGAGAGGACGGCGAGCGTGGTCAAGGCGAACCCCGGCGACAGGGACCGCATTTCCCTGGAGGACTACTTCGACGCTGAAACCAAGAAGAACACGGCGAGCGCGGGGCGCAATTCCTCTTTCCGCTTCAACACCCTGACCTTCTATCGGCGCGACGCGAAGTCCAACGGGTTCGTCGTCTGGGCGAGCACCGACGGGAAGATCGTCGACAAGCGGCTTCCCCCGCTTCCCGCCGCGCTCACGCAGACCATGAGCCGCTACAACGCGCCTGCAAAGACCTACGAGTTCCTTGCGCCGGTCATCCTCAGCAATATCTTCATTGGCTACGTCCAGGTGGACTACGCACGGGACGTGATCTACGAGCCGTTCTTCCGCACGCAGGTGAAGGTGATCGTGATTGCCGCGCTGTTCATGTACGCCTCGGTGTTCCTGATCTACCTGCTCGGCAGGGGCATCGTTTTCCCCATCCTGTACCTGCGGATGAGCGTGAATACCATCGCGAAGGTCCTCGACAGCATGGTCAAGGGACAGCTTCGGTTCTCCCCTGAGCTGCTGCAGTACAAGGACAGGGTGAGAACGCAGGACGAGATCAAGCTTCTCTCGGGGGAAGTGAAGAACATGACCACCGTGATGCGCGGCGTCATCCCCTACATCTCGGCCTCCACCCTGAAGCACGCGGAGCGGGACACGCCCAGCACGGAGGGCAAGGAGCTCACGTTCCTCTTCACCGACATCCGCGGGTTCACCACGCTGTGCGAGGGAATGGAGCCTGCCAAGGTGGTGGAGCTGCTCAACCACTACCTTGACCTTCAGTCTTCCCTGATCATCGCCAACGAGGGGGACGTGGACAAGTACGTCGGGGACGAGATCATGGCCCAGTTCGACGGGCCGCGCAAAGAGCTGAACGCGTGCAAGGCGGGGCTGGAGATCCGCCGCGCCATGGCGGAGGAGGCGCGCAAGGCATCCGAGGGCGCCGGCACGGTCATCAACATCGGCATCGGCATCAACACGGGGCAGGTCGTCCACGGGAGCGTCGGGGCGAAGGACCGCATGGATTTCACGAGCATCGGTGACACGGTGAACCTCGCGGCCCGCCTGGAAGGGGCGAACAAGCAGTACGGCACGGGGTCCCTGATCACGGAAGCGGTCCACGAGAAAGTCGAAGGGACGTTTCTCTGCCGTGAGGTCGACCTGATGACGGTGAAGGGCAAGAAGCAGCCGGTGCGCATATTCGAAATCCTCCGGGAGAAGAAAGGCGCCACCGAGAAGGACGAGCGCTTCAAGAAGCTCTTCGAGACCTCCCTGTCGCTGTACCGTCACCAGAGGTGGGACAGCGCCGAGAAGGGTTTCTCCGCCCTGGCCAAGGATTACGATGATGAAGCGAGCAGCGTTTTCCTGCGGCGCATCAAGCTCTTCCGAAAGGACCCGCCGCCGAAGGGCTGGGACGGGGTTTTCAATCTCACGGTGAAATAGGGGCGGCGGGCTGGCCACCAGCCCGGCACATACGGGCCGACTGCCTGCGAATGAAAGGGCCGCCCCCGGGGCGGCCCTTTGTCAGGGGTCGATCTCTGCCACGGACACCGCGATCCTCTGCGGCTGGTAGGGGAAGCGGTCCATGTCGTCAAGCCGCGTGACCCCGCTCAGCACGAGGATGGTCTCCATGCCGCTTTCAACGCCGGCCACCATGTCCGTCTCCATGCGGTCGCCGATCATCACCGTGTTCTCCGAGTGCACCCCGAGGTAGTTCAGCGCCGTGCGCATCATGAGCGGGTTCGGCTTGCCGATGAAGAAGGCGCTCACGCCGGTGGCCTTCTCGATGAGCGCCGCCATTGCGCCGCAGGCCGGCACGATGCCCCCGTCCCCGGGGCCCGAGGGATCCGGGTTGGTGGCGATGAACCGCGCCCCCCGCATGATCAGGCGGATGGCGGTGGTGATGTTCTGCACGTTGTACGCCCGCGTTTCCCCCAGCACTACGTAGGTAGGGTCGGAGTCCGTGAAGACGAAGCCGGCGTCGTGCAGCGGCCCGGTGAGACCGCTCTCTCCCACGACGAAGACCTTCCCGTTGCTCTTCTGGGATTTCAGGAACCTGGCCGTGGCCATGGCCGAGGTGAATATCCGCCGGGGCTCCACCTCCAGACCGATGCCGTGCAGGCGCTTGGAGAGCTCCTCCTGGGTGTACTGGGGATTGTTGGTGAGGAGCAGAAACTCCAGGGAGCGCTCCCGCAGCTTCGCGATGAACGTGTCAGCCCCGGGGATGAGGCTTGAACCGTGCACGAGCACCCCGTCCATGTCGATGAGGTAGTTTTTTTTTTGCTGTGTCATTCTAGTACTATCATAGCTCCCTGAAGGCGGGGCGGCAAGGCGGCGCGGCGCCCGGGTCGGGTGACCAGGGCCCGATCGGCGGGTATAGTGACCCATACGAGGGGAGAGGGGTTCATGACAAGGCCAGAGGCGATACTTTTCGATCTGTGGGGCACACTCATCCATTCCGACGGAGGCTTCAACCCCGGCCAGGGCAACGCTGCGTTCCTCAAGGGGTGCGTGAACCCCCGCGCCGCGACCCTGGAGCAGGTGGAGGCGCTGGGCACCCGGGTCATCACGGGGCTGGAGAAGAGGGAGGACGTGGCGGCCCTCGAGTTCACGCAGGCCTCCCTGCTCTCGATCATCGGGGATTCTCTCGGTCTGCGCTTTCCCCGCGGCCTGCAGGAGGCCGAGTGGGATTTCTGGAGTGCAGCGCTGAACATCACCCTCATCGAGGGGGTGCGCGACCTGCTCTCTTTTCTCAGGCGCCTGGGCATACGCATGGGCGTGGTGAGCAACTCCTCCTTCTCCACGGCCACCCTCGAGCGGGAGCTGGACCGGCACGGGATCCGGCATGAGTTCGCGTTCGTGATCTCCAGCGCCGAGTACGGGGTGCGCAAGCCCGACCCCATCATTTTCGAGGTGGCCCTCGCTCGCCTGGGGATCCCGGCGGAGTCCGCCTGGTTCGCCGGTGACAACGTGGAGTACGACGTGATGGGTGCACGGGCCGCAGGTATTTTTCCCGTGGCATTCAACCCGCGCGCCCCTATCCCCGCCTCCGCCGGGGAGCACGTGGTGATAACGGAGTGGAGCCAGCTGGGGCAGCTCGTGGAGGCCGCCTCCTCGTGATGGGCTTTGCCGAGCGGCGCGCGGGGAGGTATCTTTGGGAGTGGTTCCCGGCATAACCCCCAGGGGGGCGGGACAGTAAGGAGCTTGAATGGATAACGGCGATCAATCAGGGAGTAGCGTGGATCTGACGGCATAGGAGATGTCTCTTCCATCTCCTGTGCGGGTATTCCCGAACGGAGGTGGAAAATGAAAATAAGGAAGTTACCGCTGGATGTCTTTATCATCGGCGGGTTCATCACGGGGTTCTTCTACGGCTTTCTCAATCCCCTGTATGTCAGCGTGATACTTGCACGCCTGGACGGCAGGATCATCGCAATGGGCACATTCATGTCATCCGCGTTTCCCGTGCTGATCGGCGCCGCGATGGGCAACAAGCGGGTCTTCCAGCGGCTGTACCGGTGGCTTCCGTTCCTGATGCTGGCCGAGCTGGCCGCCGCCATCGTATCCGCGGTGATAGCCTTCACGGACGTGCGGGCGTATTACCTGGCATCCATGTTCGTTCTCGGCGTCTTCAGCTCCTCGGTGGTGTACCTGCTGCAGAAGATCAAGGAGAAGCGTTACCGCCGCGCCCGCGCCGCCTTCGACCGCCGCTGCGACATGGCCGACGCGGTAGGCCTGGTCTGCGGGTCCGCGCTGAGCATCGGCGGCTTCACCCTGTTCAGCAGGCCGGAGGCAGTCGCGCTTCTCGGGGCGGCGCAGACGCTGATCATCTACGGGCTGTTCCTGCTCCTGTACCGCACCGTGCCGGCAAAGAGCGGCCGCGGCGAGAAGGAGCCGCCCCCATGGCGCCTCATGATCCCGCGCATCGTGAACGCCGCCGCGTGAGGGGGTGAGCCTTGATCGAGCGGAAGGGCAGTTGGTACACTTCTACTCCTCAGGAGGCCCTCGATGATCAAGGGGAAATTGCCCAACGACGTGCTCAACGCGCTGCTGGAAACCCTGCCGGTGGAGTTCTCAATTGTCGATGCCGATGACAAGGTCCTTGCCTGGAACCGGCACGACAGCCGGGTTTTCCGACGCGCGGAAAGCGTGCTGGGACGCGACGTGCGCGCCTGCCACCCGGGCAAGAGCCTGGCGAAGGTGGAGGCGATCATCACGGAGATGAAGAAGGGAACGCGCGAGTCAGCCGAGTTCTGGATCAATATGAAGCTGGACGGCGCGACGGAGCCCGAGAAGATACTGATCCAGTACTTCGCCCTGCGCAGCGAGACGGGGAAATACCTCGGCTGCCTGGAGTGCTCGCAGAAGATCGGCCGCATCCAGGGGATGAAAGGACAGAAACGCCTGGCAGATTAGAGCGCGGGGGCGCCGGCCCTTCCCTGGGAATGCCACCGAATCGCACGGAGTACGGGAGTACCCGTTCGGCCCGAAGGCCGTACCGTGCGAGATACGGTGGCCGCCCGAATGCCACGGAGTACCGTGGCTGCCTTGACACCCTTCCGCCGAACCACTATCAGTATGGCAACCGTGCCCCTGAAGCGCGGCAGAAGGAGAAATCTGTTTGACAGAGCCATCCCACCCGACCCCCGCCCCTGACAAGGCTGTCCCCTCGGACTTCATCCGCGACTTTGTTGCCGAGGATTTGAAGAATGGCCGCTTTACCTACGTGCGCACGCGCTGGCCCCCTGAGCCCAACGGATACCTCCACATCGGGCATGCCAAGGCGATCTGCCTCGATTTCGGGATTGCCTCCGAGTTCGGCGGCACCTGCAACTTCCGCTTCGACGACACAAACCCCGAGAAGGAAGAGCAGGAGTACGTGGATGCCATCACGGCGGACGTGCGGTGGCTGGGCTTTTCCTGGGGAAAGAACGAGTTCTTCGCCTCCGACTACTTCGAGCAGCTGTACGCCTGGGCCGAGCAGCTCATCCGCGCCGGCAAGGCATACGTGTGCGACCTGAGCGAGCAGCAGATCCGCGAGTACCGCGGGACCGACGTCGCGGACAAGGGACCGATCACCAACACCCCCCCGGGCCGCAACAGCCCGTACCGCGACCGCTCGATCGCAGAGAACCTCGACCTGTTTCACCGGATGCGCGCGGGGGAGTTCCCCGACGGGGCGCGCACCCTGCGGGCGAAGATCGACATGGCGCATCCCAACCTGCACATGCGCGACCCGGTGATGTACCGCATCCGCCACGCCACGCACCACCGCACCGGGGACACCTGGTGCATCTATCCTATGTACGACTACCAGCACCCGCTCTCCGACTCCATCGAAGGTGTCACCCATTCCCTGTGCAGCCAGGAGTACGAGATCCATCGTCCCCTGTACGACTGGTTCCTGGAGAACCTCGGGATCTTTCACAGCCGGCAGATCGAGTTTGCCCGCCTGAATCTCACCCACACGGTGATGAGCAAACGGTGGCTGCTGGAGCTGGTGAAGGAAGGACGCGTGCGAGGCTGGGATGATCCGCGGATGCCCACCCTGGTCGGGCTGCGCCGCCGCGGGTATACCCCCGAGGCCATCAGGGATTTCGTTTCCCGTGTGGGCATGTCCAAGACGGTCAGCACGGTGGACATTGCGCTCCTGGAGCACTGCCTCCGCGAGGACCTCAACCGGCGCAGCCGCAGGGCGATGGCGGTGCTCCGTCCCTTGAAGCTGGTGATCGAGAACTGGCCCGCGGGCACCGTCGAGCAGATCGAGGCGGTCAACAATCCCGAGGATGCCTCCGCGGGGACGCGGAAGGTGCCCTTCACCGGGGAGCTGTACATCGAGCAGGACGATTTCCGCGAGGTTCCCCCGCCGAAATACTACCGCCTGTCGCCCGGCATGCAGGTGCGCCTGCGCTATGCCTACATCGTGACGTGCACCGGGGTGCGCAAGGACCCGGTGAGTGGGGCCGTCACCGAGGTGCTCTGCACGTATGACCCGGCGACACGGGGCGGCAACGCGCCGGACAACAGGAAGGTGAAGGCCACGATCCACTGGGTGTCGGCCGCTCACGCGCTGACGGCCGAAGCGCGGTTGTACGATCACCTGTTCACGGCCGAGTACCCGCAGGAGGTTGCCGAGGGCGTCGACTGGAAGGACACGGTGAACCCTGCGTCGCTGGAGATCGTAAGCGAGGCCCGCGTGGAGCCGAGCCTGGAAGGGGCGGCCCCGGGGGAGAGGTTCCAGTTCGAACGGCTGGGCTACTTCGTCGTGGATGCCGATTCGCGTCCGGCAAAGCCGGTTTTCAATCGCAGTGTATCCCTGAAGGATACCTGGGCGAAAATCGAGAAAAAGGGCGGGGATGCTCAGCGGAAGTCATGACCGGATATGGTGTGATTGACCGTTAAGAAGCGGCGGGCTCTTCCCTGCGTGAGCCAGCGGGCGCATGGCAGGGCTTTTGGTGATGCGGGGTGCCGCAGGATCGCGGAACCCGCGTGAAGAGGCCGCATCCGCTCACCGTGATTCGGAATGCGGCGTCTCCGCAGGCTGAGAGTCAGGACGGCCTTCCCGGTTCCTGGTTTTCCTTTGGCGCGTCAGGCTCCGAGCCTTCCTCCGTGGTTTCCGCGGGCTCCTGCTCGATGGGCAACCCGTCAAGACCAAACTGCACCGTGGGAATGGCCGCCAGGGTGTCCCCCTCCGGCCCCTCTCCACCCTCTTTTTTATTGAATCGGCGCAACCTTTTTTCTTCCTGCTTTTTCAGCCGGGCAATCTCCTTGCGCCGCTTCTCGCTTTGGTATGGCGATCTGCCCACGTTGTCCTCCTCTATGCGTACCGCGCGCCGCCGCGGGGGCCTGCGCGCGAGATATATTCAGAGAGGGCGGGATCGAAAAAGGAGGCCCGCCCCGGGCGTTCGCCCGGACCGGTGCCTCCCTCCGATTTCAGGGTCGCCTAGTAGTAGCGGCTCTTGCTTCCGCCGCCCCCGCCGCTGCGGTTGTTGTCGCGCGGCTTGTCGTTCGCTTCGTTGACCTTCAGCTGCCGGCCATCGACTTCGCGGCCGTTCAACGCGGTCATGGCCGCGCGCGCCGCATCGTCGGACGCCATTTCCACGAAGCCGAAGCCCTTGGCGCGCCCGGTGTAGCGGTCGGTGATCACGTTGACGGAGACCACCTCGCCATACTGGGCGAAGAGCTGCCTCAGCGTGTCCTCGCTCGTGTTATAGCTCATGTTGCCGACATAGATTTTCTTCGCCATGTCGATCCCCCTTTTCGCGCGGGTCTTTACCCCGCTTTTCCAATTATGAACCAGAACCTGTCGACGACAGGCTCACGACGCTCCCGCTGACGCGGCGTGCGGCAAGTTTGAGTGGCTGAGGCGGTTTTTCGAAACGGGGGAAAAAGAATGGAATCGATGGGAAAGTATTACTTTATGGAGCAGTAATCCGATCACTCGAGCTTCTTCCAGATTCACCCCTGGGCGATGCGTTCCGTCCAGATGCAATCCCGCGTATGCCAGACCATCTTCCGCGCGCGCCAGTCATTGGGAACGCGGTATTCCTGCGCCAGTCAGTCCTGTTTCAACGAAACCATTCCAAGAGCGACCGGAATACGGGATGAAGCATATACCATTACCAGGGGGGAGTCAAGACAAATTAAACCCTGTTCTTGACACGCCCCCGGGGGCTCACGTAGCATGGAAAACGGAACGCCCGTGAGCGAAATGAGCTTTCTCCTGGCGATTTTCGCCATCATCGAGCACCTGAACAAGTCGGAGCTCACGACTACAAGCAAGAAACTGATCATCAATTACATCAACGAAGCCTCGGGGGAAAGCATGGTGGAGAAAGCGCGTGCCGCCGTCCACCGTTATACACAGATCGTGCTCCCGACACTGGAGAGTCTCAGGGAGAAGGCCAGGACGATGAAGTTGGATCCCCTCGATCACCTGGTGCTGAAACTTGAGTACCAGGCATCGCGCCTGCGGACTTAGCCGGCGCCCCGGTTTACGCTCTTTGCCAGGCGGTTCTGCCGCAGCGATTTCAGGAAAAAGAAGCCCACGACGCAGAATGTTGCCAGGGGAGAGACCCACTGGGGCACAGGCACCCCGAAGGCATCGCACATCATCACTGCGCCCAGGGCAAGGATCGAGTACATGGCGCCGTTCTTCAGGTACAGGTAGCGCTTGATGCGGTCGATGTTGCCCACGGTAAATTGCCGGACGATCACGGCGCCCAGCCCGTTGCCTGCTACGATCAGCGGGACCGAGAGGGTGAAGGCAAAGGCGCCCAGCACACCGTCGATGGAGAATGTCATATCGATGACTTCCAGGTAGAGGATCCGGCTCATGTCGGAGAGCCCTGATTTCAGCAGCTGCTTCTCCGCGGCCTCCGCGTTCTCCTTGAACCCGTGGGTGATGAAGAAAACGGTGGAGCCGATCACGGCCGCGAATCCGACCATGGTTTCCACGCGCAGGGCGAACCAGACGGTTACCGCGAGGAACGCGGAGGAGGCGGCGAAAAACCACACCCCCTGGCTGGTGAAGAAGCGTTCCCCGGGGATGCCGTAGTTCTTGGGCTCAAGGAAGAGCCAGTGGAGGAAAAGGAGCACGAGGAAGACCCCTCCCCCCATGAGGAGAATCGGCGCGGCCGCCTCCACGGCCTCCATTACCCGGGCATCGCTGGAGAAAGCGGCGGTGAGCGCGCCGACGGGCCCCAGCCCCGGCAGCGCCATCCAGACGATGAGCCACGGGAGCAGGCCGCGGACGACGACGACGGCGAAGAGGATTCCCCACGTGAGGAACCAGCGCCGCGCCTTCTTTCCCATCGTGTGGAGGACTTCCGCATTGATGATGGCGTTATCGACGCTTGAAACCGTCTCGAACAGGGCGAGCCCGAAGACGGTGAGCACGATTGCGAAAATCCCCATGGCGTCATCCTATCCCGGACCGGCCTCGCAGAGAATCCCCGCGAGGCGCCTGCCCGGCGGGGTGACGACTGCCCGCACTTGCCACCGGCCGCAATGAACGGTATCGTGCCCTGATCATGGACCGCAGCCTGATGGACGCCTGCTTGGTTCTCCTTGGCCCGCAGGCCCGACGGGGGGGACAGGCATTTCTCCAGAAGCTCGACGTGGCGATTCTCCGCCGCGCCTGGCGCGCTCTCGCCATGGCCACGCATCCCGATGCGGCCCGCCGGCCGGGGGCGCGGGGGGCAACGGCCGATGGACGGCGATTCATCGAGGCATCCCGCGCCTACGAGCTTCTCATGGCGTACCTGCTGCGCGGCCGCGGGGCGCGGCCCGCCGGTGCTTCGACGGCAAAGGCGGAAGGCGGCACCGCACGGAGGACGCGGACGGATGCCGGCGGGGGGGCGGCGGGGGGCGCGAAGAAATCCGCGCGTCCCGCACGTGCCCGCCCCGCAAGCGCGCCCCTCTTCTACCACGGTCCCCTTCCGCGCCGACGTCTCCGCCTTGCGGAGTATCTTTACTACAGCGGGCGCATCTCGTGGCAGAGCCTCATCAGCGCGCTGGTGTGGCAGCGCTCGGTGAAGCCCAGGTTCGGCGAGCTCGCCCGGGAGCTGCGGTCCATCACGGGGCCCGAGCTGATGAAGATCCTCGCCTCGAAGCTGCGCGGCGAGCAGACCGGTGAAACCGCCCGGCGCCTTCGCCTGCTCACGGCGGCGCAGGTCGAGCGGATCCTCCGCCTGCAGAGGCTGCGCCACAAGCGCATCGGCAGATACTTCGTGGAGAAGGAGAGCATGCCGGGGGACACGCTCTCCGCGCTCCTGCGCGAGCTCTCCCGTCACAACCTGCGTTTTCGGCAGACGGACTGAAGCATGAACAAGCCAGATCCAGGGGAGGAGGGGCAGTTCCTCAACGGCGTGGAGCCGCTCACCTCGCTCCCCTTCGGTGTCAGCCGATACTACGCGGGTCTCGCCGGCTCGGATGACCCCGACAGCGACCCGATTGCCGCGCAATACATCCCGCGCCCTGCTGAGCTGGTGAGCCTTCCCTACGAATCGGATGACCCCATCGGGGATCGCCGTTTCCTGGTCACCGATCGGCTCATACACCACTACCGCGACCGCGCCCTGCTCCTGGTGAGCGACCGCTGCGCCACCTACTGTCGGCACTGCTTCCGGCGGCACTTCACCGGTCATGGCGGCGGGCGGCTCACCGCGGCGCAGCTGGAATCAGCCTGCGCGTATCTTGCCGCTACTCCCGCCATCCGCGAGGTGCTGCTCTCCGGGGGAGACCCGCTCATGCTGTCGGACCAGGAGCTGCAGTCGGTGATGAGCCGCCTGAAGCGCGTGGATCCCGCCTACATCCTCCGCCTGTGCACCCGCATGCCCGTGGTGCTTCCCTCGAGGATCACCGACGGGCTTGCTCACGTGCTGCAGCAATTCCAAGGGGTCTGGGTGGTGATACACGCGAACCACCCGCGGGAACTGAGCGGAGAGTTCCGCGCCGGGGTGAGGCGGCTGCTGAATGCCGGAGCCCCCGTGATGAACCAGGCTGTACTGTTGAAGGGAATCAACGACGACGTGGACACCCTCGAGACGCTCTTCCGCGGCCTCCTGGCTGCCGGGGTGAAGCCATACTACCTGTTCCAGGGCGACCTCGCCGCGGGGACCGCGCACTTCAGGGTGGACCTTGGCCGGGGCATGGAGCTCATGCGGGAGCTGCGCGGCAGGCTCTCGGGAATGGCGCTCCCCACGTACGCGGTCGACCTGCCCCGCGGCGGGGGCAAGGTGGCGGTGGAGCAGTCCTTGATCCGCGTGGAGCCCGAGGCCTATGTCCTGCGCGGCGGGGACGGCACGGAATACCGCTATCCGCGCGAAGGCTCCCCATCCAGGACCGCCGAGCCTGCGTAAGTGTGTCATGAGAGAGCAGCGACGCTATCGGGAGACCGGGCGCGCGGACGGCTCTCAAGGAGGAATGGACACATGAAACGAAGCTTTGTGCTCCTGGCGGCTCTTTTCGTTGCCGGCTCCCTGTTCGCGTCGGGAAGCGGAGGGGGCGGCATGAGCGGCGGTGGCGGCACGGTCAGCGGCAAGACATCCGCTCCCACGGCAGTGGATTACTACAACAAGGGGTACGCGGAGGCGAATGCCGGCAAGTACCCGGAGGCGATTGCCGACCTGAAGCAAGCCATTGCGCTGAAGCCCGACTACGCCGAGGCCTACAACATGCTGGGTTTCAGCACGCGCAAGTCAGGCGACGTGAAAGGCGCCTATGCCTTCTATGACACGGCCCTGAAACTGAAGCCGAACTTCCCCGAGGCCCGGGAGTATTACGGGGAAGCCTACCTGCAGGACGGCAATCTCGCAAAGGCCGTTCAGCAGTACATCGTTCTGGAGAAGATGAGGAGCAAGAATGCCGCCGAGCTTCTGGAGAAGATCGGCGATTACGTGAACTCGAACTCCTGATCTGATGCTGGCCCGCACTAGATCATGGCCCGCCGGGGTGGCAGTCCCGGCGGGCCTTTTTTGCGCCTGCCTCGTGCGGGTGCACTCTACGGGTCGGCGCTCCAGATAAGGGTTGGCAGCTCGCCCGCCTGGGACGCCCTCTGGGTCCCGCCGTCTGCCCCCTTGCCCGCGGCGAGCTCGGGGTAGTGCGCCGCCAGATCGGGTGAGGCCTTTTTCACCTTTTCAAAATGAAGCGCCACTTTGACGGTATCGTTCCTGTCGGCATAGATCTGTGCGGCAAGAAGGTTCAGGAGCGCGGAGCCGCCGTTTCTCGCCAGGCCCTGTTTGACGACCTGCAGGGCGCCTTCGCCGTCGCTTGAGAGCAGGCGGATATTCGCTAGGTCCACGTAGGGGGAGACAAGGCCAGGCTCATCGGCGATCGCTCCCCGAAAGAGGGCCTCCGCCTGCGAAAGCTTTCCGAAGAATGCGTGGAGCACCCCCTGCTGCACGCGGATCTTCACCGCCTGCGTGCCGGACAGGGAGGCCAGTCTCGCATCCAGCCCCCTCAGCTTCTCCCCGTACAGGGCGGCGCCCAGGCCGGCGAGCGATGAGGCCAGTGCCCGGTCGACACCCGCCTTCAGCGGGTCCACCACGGCGATGGAGCTGAGGGGAAGAGGGAGCGGTGGATAGGTGTCGCGCATGCCGGAAACGGGAATGAACTCGAAGGGACCGGCCTGCGCGTACTTTTTCACCAGGGCCGAGGCCGAGGCCCATGCCGCCACGAAACCCTTCGAGAGAATCGTGGTCTCCACGGGAATCCAGCAGGAACCCTCCCGTGTAATGACCTCCAGGGCATCGGTGGAAATGTAATGCGCGTTCTCCGGGGGCTGGCCGGAATCGAAGGCGAGGAAGATGTGCCCCGGAGTGGTGAGCACCGCCGTGCGCACGCCGACGGATTCCAGGAGCGATGCAAGGAGCGCCGTCGTGTCATCGCAATCACCGGTTCTGTTGTAGAGGGTGACGCGGGGGAAGCGGACCGTGTCGATGACCTCGGTCTTTCCCAGCGCGCGGGAGAACGGTGAGTCGGGGTCCTCGACGTAGGTGATCCCGTAAACGCCGAGGGCATCGCAGACGCGCATTGCCTGGAGAATTTTCTTCGGCAGCGCGATCGGCTCCGCCGCGCCCCCCGCGGTGAGCGCGCGCGCGGCAAACCCGCTGATGGTCGCCTCGTTCGGGGTGATGTAGGAGGAAATCTTCCGCGTGTCATCCCACGTCAGGGCCGTGTTGCGGTAGATGGTCGTGAACGCCGCCCGCGACACGCTCTGCTCTTTTCCGCCGGCCACGAAGGTAACGGTGACCTGCACGGCGACGGTCATGTCCTCCTGCAGCCCGAGCACCGATGCGTTGAACAGCGGCGAGAGGTCCACGGCGGCGGATTGTCCCTCCGCCAGCCGTGCCAGGGGTGTCGATTCCCTGGGAAAATCCATGAACCCGGGAATGAACAGGCTGACGCGGAGCTTTTCAACGGGCGTCGCGCCCGCGTTCTTCAGCGTGACGGAGCCGGCCGGGTGCACCGCGTACCACTGCATCAGCGAAGGAAAGAGATTTGCCAGGCGGAGGTCGGTGATGCTCACGGGAGCGGCGGGCTCGGTCCCCGTGGTCGAGGGGTTGAAGAGCTTTTTCAGCTCGTCCATCGACTTTCGCGCTTCGGTGTCCCCCGGGGCCTTGCTGAGGATGAGCTCGTATTTCTGGATTGCCTGCACGGAGGTCGGCCGCGCCGACTCGATGCCGATTGCCGCCAGGGTGGCGCGCGCTTTCCCGTCCAGCTCCCGCGCCAGGCGCTTCAGCTCCTCCACCTCGATCGCGGTGAGCCGCGCCGCCGCCGTGGTGTTCTCGGGGTCCGCGTCCTGCAGGCGAAGCCAGTACGACTTCGCCATCAGCGTGGATCCGCCGCTCTCATAGAGTCTCGCCGTTTCGGCCAGCGCTTCCCCTTCATTGGCGGAGCGCCGCGCGCGCAGGGCGATCACACTCGTTTCCAGGTCGTTCGTGATGCCCTTTTCCCTGCAGTAGTCGCGGTCCAGGAGCTTCACGATGCGGCGGCCGCTCATGTCGGCGACATAGATCAGCCCGCGCGACCAGTCGACGGCAACGGCGCCGCTGGAGGGAAGCGCGGGCTGATCGGCGCCTTCGAAGGAGGTGATCCGCCACACCATGCTGCCGTCCCTTCGGAACTTCGCGATCTGGCCGTTGGAAAGCAGCACGAAGCTGCCGTCGGGACCGACCGACAGGGATGTGGGGGTCAGGGGGCTGGCGAGGTCCACCAGCGGCAGGAGGGAATCCACCGGGGTGCCCTCGGGGGTGAAGATGCGGATGCCCTTCATGAGCTGGTCGTAGAACCAGAGAGAGCCGTCAGGGGCGACGGCCGCGGTGTTGATGTAGGACCACTTGGTGGAGAATATCTGAAACGCGGTCTTCTTCCGCCCCTGGAGGCGGACCGCCTGCTTGTTGAACGAATCAAGGACGAACAGGCTTCCGTCCGGCAGGGCAAGCAGCGAGGCGTAGGTGAGCTCCTGGCCGAGCCCGATCCGCTTCGGCTCAGCCGGGGCAGCCGGCAGCTCGCGGGAACCTGCCGCCTGGGGTCCAAGGGTGACGCGATAGGCGTCCCTGCCCATGCCCGGCTTCATGTAGATAGTTCCGCCGGGCGTTGCCGAGAGCCCGTAGGCGTAGGCATACAATCCCGCATCGTACAGGCTGGTCCCGATGCGGCTCACCACGCGGAAGGAATGGTCAAGCTGGACACAGGCAATTGCAAGCGCGGCAACCAGCGTGCCATCCGGCAGCACGGCGATCGACATCGGGGTGGAGTTGGCAGCCAGCAGCTCGGAGGGCATCTCCTCCGCAAAGACAGGAGCCTCCCGGGCGCGCGCATCCAGCGATCCCTTCAGCGTGCTCCACAGCAGGTACACCGCGCGCGCGAGGATCGTGGGCACTTCCGGAGTCAGCGTTCCCAGGTACGTGTAGCTCACCGTCGCACTCTCATCCCCGGCGCGCGCCAGGCTGAGGACAGTGGCAGGGTTGTCCGCATTCATCGTGAGAACGAGGGACAGGGTGTAGTCGACCTTTTTTTCCTGTGATTCGCCTCCCATCACGATGCTCTCGGGGAAGAGCCGGTTCACCAGGGAAGTCACCTGCTCCACGAGGCCGGCAGCGGCCGTCGAGGCCTCCGCGCTCTGCGGGTCGGTGAGCTGGCGGCCGACGTGGATTCTCTCCGCGGCGAAGAGAGGACCAGCGACGGCAGCAGCCAGGAGCGCCGTGAACACGAGGGTGATTGTCTTCAAGGGGACCTCCACTCGGTCTGTACGCGGGCCGTCTCAGCCCGGTCTTCCGCGCGCAGGATGGCATGCGACATCCGCAGCGGGTCGCCGGCGGTCTGCCTGCTCTGCACGATCACCGACCCGGGGTGCTGCGTCTCTGCCATGAAATCGATGTCCAGCCGCGCGAGCTGCCCGCGCGCCCCGGGGGAAAGGGCCGCCCCCTCGACCGCCCATTCGGCGTACCTGCTGTTGTTCACGTGGCGATTGACGTCCAGGTCGCTCCAGCGGACGGTGATCTCCTGCTGGAGATCGGGGGCCTCGAACGGGGGCAGCTTCTCAAACGACGCTGCGAGGGCGCGCGGCCGCGAGGCGGCCGGTGGGATGAACTGGCTCTGCACCCTGACCGGACGCTTGCTGCCGGTGTCCAGGATGAGCCATGCGCTGGTGGCCCAGGCCACCTCGGCACCATCGGCGTCGCTGATGATGAAATCCCGCAGGGCGAAGAGCCGCTCGACGCCGGAGGGCCAGGTACGGACGGTCAGCAGCTCACCGTTGACCGGCAGCCGCTGGATCCGCAGGCGAAGACGGGAGAGGATCCACGTCAGGCCCTTGTCCAGCAGCTGGTGCACGGAGACTCCGTAGGTTCGCGCGTGGTTTCCCGCCGCCTCCTGCAGGAAATCGCAGAGGCTTCGGACTGCGAGAGTGCCGTTGGCGTCGGTCTCATAGACCCTGACGGTGAGCTGTTCGGTCCAGAGGTGTTCTTCCACGGGCACGGTCCCGTCAGCCTAACCCCGCGGCACCTCGTGGTCAACCAACCCCAAATCACCGGCCCCGGCCTTCTCATTTTGGTCAATTATGCCGAAATTAGGATATCAACGTATGAGCATCCGTCTCAAGATCGTCCTCATCGTCGTGCCGCTCATCGTCGCCACCCTTCTGCTCACCGGCATCTCCTCCTATTTCGCCGCCACCGCGGGTATCTCCCGCATCGCCAAGGACTTCCTTGGGTTCAAGGCCCAGGAGCTGCAGAAGCAGGCGGAAAGCCAGTGGGGGCTCCTGGTGTCCAACAAGCTCACCGATCGGCCCGAGATGGTGGCCGC
>JBEKVA010000015.1:0-24611 GCA_049514475.1 Spirochaetia bacterium | reverse complement strand
GTGCCGGACGTGCTGCGCCACCGCATCATCCCCTCCTACGAGGCCCTCTCCGACGGGATGAGCACGGATGCAATGATCCAGACCATTATGGCGGCCATCCCCGCGCCGGCACAGCCGCTGCAAAGCCATGTCACGGCCCGCGTCTGACCCCGGGGCGGTCCTGCAGCGGCTGGACTGGACGGTGTTCCGCCGCCTGGACGGCCTCCTGCAGGGGGACTACCGCACGCTGTTCCGCGGGTTCGGGGTGGAGCTGGCCGAGCTGCGCGAGTACCAGCTCACCGACGACGTGCGCTCAATCGACTGGAACGTCACTGCCCGGATGCAGACCCCGTACGTGCGGCAGTTCATGGAGGACCGTGAGCTTACCGCGTGGTTCCTCCTGGACATGAGCCCGTCGGTGGACTTCGGGTCACCGACCATGCAGAAGAGGACCCTGCTGGAGAGCTTTACCGCCGCCCTTGCCCGGCTTCTCACCCGGCACGGCAACAAGGTGGGGGCGGTGCTGTACAACGGGGAGAAGGAGCGCATCGTGCCGTCGGCGGGGGGGAGGATGCACGTGCTGTCCCTCATCAACGAGATGCAGCGCATGCCGCGCCTGAAGCGTGCCCCCATGACGAACCTCTCCTCACTGCTGGCCATGGCGGCGGGTATGCTGCGCCGCCGCTCCCTGGTATTCCTCGTCTCAGACTTCCTGAGCGTGCCGGGGTGGGAAGGCCCCCTGCGCAGCCTTGCCCGCCAGCACGAGGTCATCGCCGTGGCGCTCTCCGATCCCCGGGAGCGCGAGCTTCCCGACATCGGGCCGATCGTCTTCGAGGACGCGGAAACCGGCGAGCAGCTGTTCCTGGACACGCACGACCGCGGCTTCCGCCGCCGCTTTGCCGCATCGGCGGTCGCACGGGGGGAACAGCGGGACGCCCTGCTGAGGGCCAGCGGCGTCGACCTGCTCCCGTTGTCCACCGACGGGGACCTTGCCCGCGATATCGTGCGTTTTGCCGCGGCGCGTCGGCAGCGGCGCATGTCGCCAGGGTCCCGGCCCGCACCGCTGCCGCGCGCCGCGCGGGAGGCACAATGACATTCCAGTGGGCTTCCCTGCTGTGGCTCCTCTTCCTCGTTCCTGTGCTCGTGCTGATCTACCTGTGGGCGCAGCGGCGGCGGAAAAAGTTCGCCGTGCGCTACGCGAGCCTGCTCCTGGTGAAGGACGCGCTGGGCAAGGGCCCCGGCTTCCGCCGTCACATCCCCGCCGTGCTGTTCCTGCTCGGCGTGACGGTCGGCATCATTGCCCTGGCGCGGCCGTACGCCACCGTGTCCCTTCCCTCCAACCGGGGCACCGTGATCCTGGCGGTGGATATCTCGGGCAGCATGCGGGCCACCGACATCCAGCCGAGCAGGATGGACGCGGCAAAGGAGGCGGCGCAGACATTCGTGAACAAGCAGCCGCCCCGCGTGCGTGTTGGCGTGGTGGCCTTCAGCGGCACCGCCGATCTCGTGCAGGCGCCGACCGGCGGGCGCGAGGACATCATTGCCGCCATCAACCGGCTGCATACGCAACGCGGAACGGCCATCGGGAGCGGGATCCTCGTCGCCCTGGATTCCATCTTCGAGGATACGGAGAAGCAGCAGCAGCCGTCACCGGATGCGGTCGGCGCCCCGCTGGTGCCCACTGACCCGACCCCCGAGCCGCCGCCCGTCCCGCCCGGCTCCAACACGTCGGCCGTCATCGTGCTGCTGACCGACGGGCAGAGCAACCAGGGGCCGGACCCGCTGGAGGCGGCGCAGAAGGCCGCTGACCGCGGCATCCGCATCTTTACCGTTGGCATCGGAACCGAGGAGGGCGCCACGATAGGATTCGAGGGCCGGTCATTCCGGGTGGGGCTGGACGAGAATACGCTGAAAAAAATCGCCCAGAACACGGCGGGCGCCTATTACAAGGCCGAAAGCGAGGATCAGCTCGTCGGTATTTATCGGATGCTGAGCACCCGGCTGATCGTGGGCAGGGACCAGATAGAGGTGACGGCGTTGTTCACCGCCGTGGCGCTGGGCGTGATCCTTCTGGGGGCAGTCCTGTCCGTAGCGTGGTTCGCCCGTCTTCCGTAGGGGCGGCTTCAGGGGCTATTTCGAGGGAGCGTCCTTTTTCTCCTCGTCGCGGCGGACCACCTCGAGGGTGAAATTGGAAGCGAGGGCGGCCAGCGCCCCGACGGCGGCGAGCACGGGCGCAAAGAGGGCACCGACCACGCCTAGGGTGAGAGGGATCTCCATGTAGGGGGTTCCCTTGTCGTCCTTGATGATGATCTTGCGGACGTTGCCCTCGTGCACGATGTCCTTGACCTTTCTCAAAAGCTCTTCGCCTTTTACCTTGAACTCGTTTCCTTTGTCTGGTTCCTGGAGTCAAGAAAATCAGCGCCGCGCGGGCGCGTCCCTGGCGGCGCCGCTGTTCGGCGCATCGGCTTCCCGCGCTCGCCGGCCCCAGCGGCTGCACTGGCGCCGCGCCTACATCGGCTTCCCACGCCGGCCGCCGTCGGGTATAACCACAGTGGGGAGAGAGGAGGGACGCCATGGCCGCTGACGGCTATCTTCTGGGGTTCGACGTGGGAAGCTCTTCGATAAAGGCTGCACTCCTGGATGCCGGCACAGGAAAGCAGGCGGCATCCGCCACCTCGCCGAAAAAGGAGCTCTCCATCAACGCGCCGCGGCCCGGGTGGGCGGAGCAGGACCCGGCCACCTGGTGGGAGAATGTCGTCGCGGCTGCTGCCGAGCTGAAGGCCGCGGCCCCGAAGGCATTCGAGAAGGTGCTTGCCATCGGCATCTCCTACCAGATGCACGGCCTGGTGCTCGTGGACAAATCGGGCACGGTCCTTCGTCCGTCCATCATCTGGTGCGACAGCAGGGCGGTCCAGATCGGCGAGAAGGCGTTTCACGGCCTGGGGGAGACGGCGTGTCTCTCGCGCCTGCTGAACTCTCCCGGCAATTTCACCGCCTCCAAGCTCGCCTGGGTGAAGGAAAACGAGCCTGACATCTTCTCCCGCAGCGCCATGATGATGCTCCCCGGCGACTGGGTGGCCTACCGGATGACAGGGGAGATGCGTACGACCCTTTCCGGTCTCTCCGAGGGCATCCTCTGGGACTTCACGAAAGGCGATGTTGCCGACATGGTGCTGGACTGGTACGGCATCCCGCGCACCCTGCTGCCCAAGGCATCTCCCGCTTTTTCAGCGCAGGGCGGCCTGAATGCATCAGCCGCGGCGGCACTGGGCCTGAAGAAGGGCGTGCCCGTCTGCTATCGCGCCGGTGACCAGCCGAACAACGCCTTTTCCCTGAAGGTGCTCGACCCGGGAGAGGCGGCGGCAACGGCCGGCACCTCGGGGGTCATCTACGGGGTTTCGGGAAAAGCCAGCTACGACGCGGCCTCCCGGGTGAACAGCTTCGTCCACGTGAACCACACCCAGCAGAGTCCCCGTTATGGCGTGCTCATGTGCGTCAACGGCACGGGCATCCTTTACAGCTGGATCCGCAAGCTCCTGGTGGGTGACACCGGCGCGGTGCCCTACGACGAGCTGAACAGGGTGGCGGCGCAGGCACCGGTGGGCGCCGAGGGATTGACGGTGCTGCCGTACGGCAATGGGGCCGAGAGGACCCTGGAGAACAGGAACCCTGGCGCCTCGGTGCTGGGGCTGGACCTGAACCGGCACGGCATCCCGCACCTGCTGCGGGCCGCGCAGGAAGGCATCGCATTCGCCCTGCAGCACGGCCTTCTCATCATGCGGGCCATGGGTCTTGAGGCGAAGACCATTCGTGCGGGCCACGCGAACATGTTCCTCAGTCCCGTGTTCCGCGAGACATTCGCCACCGTCACCGGCGCACGGCTTGAGCTGTTCAACACCGACGGCGCGCAGGGGGCGGCGCGGGGCGCCGGGGTGGGCGCCGGCGTGTTTCCGTCGGCAGCCGATGCCTTTGTTGGTCTTACCGCCGTTCACACCGCGGAGCCGGATGCTTCGAAGTCAGCGGCGCTCGCCGACGCTTACGGCCGCTGGGAGAGGTTGCTACAAAGAGAGCTGAAGTAGGAGGGCAAAGGCGGACGGACCTTCCGGCGCCGCGCCGTCTATGTGAGGGGGACCCCTGCGTTCAGGGGATTCTCTCGGCGCCCCGAGGCGATGATCTTCTTTCCGTTGACGAATACGTAGTCGATGCCGGTCGGCGCCGCGCTGGTCTCCGTGGTGGTGGTATTGTCGCGCACGTTTTCCCAGTCGAAGACGGTGATGTCCGCCGGCTGTCCCTGCGCCAGCCTTCCGCGGTCGGTCAGGCCGAACCGCTCGGCCGTGGCTCCCGTCATCTTTCTGACCGCATCTTCCAGGGGGATGAGCTGTCGTTCCCGCACGAGCTGCAGCATCCGGGGGAAGGCCCCGTAGGCGGCGGGATTCTGCACGCCGGTCCGCTCCACCCATGCATCGGTCATGAAAAGTGATGCGGGGTGCTTCACCAGGCTCTCCATGATCTTCCCGTTGCTGTACCTGTGGCAGAGCACCTTTGCCTGGCCGCCGCTGCGGCGGGAGATGTCGATGAGCATGTCGATTGGGTTCATCCTGCGCAGCCGGGCTATCTCGTTCAGGAACATTCCATTGTAATCGGCAAGGTCAGGATCAAGGGTATTGGTGACCTGGATATCCGAGGTACCGAAACCGAGCAGCTTCTCAATGAGGCGGATCTCGTGTTTCAGCCGCCGGAGGGCCCTGGCATCCGTGTAGGCAGCCGGTCCCTTTGCAAGGAACCAGGCTGAGATGACCACGCTGATGACGGAAGCCCCGCAGTGGAAGGGATAGGTGTCGAACTTCACGTCCACCCCGTCGACAATTGCCTTGTCGATGAGCTGCAAGGCCGCATCCGCCGTGCGCCACGTGCGCGAGCCGACGAATATCAGGTGGGAGATCTGCAGCCGCACCCCGGTGAGCCGGGCCAGGTCGAGAAGCTCCCGCAGGGCGATCAGGTTGTGCGCCTCACCGAACGGCCGCACCGGATATCCCGGGGCAAGCGCCGAGAGCGCCCGCGCGTGCACCGCGAGGATCTTTCCCTTGCGTCGGACCAGCTGGGCCACCTCGCGCAGCTCCTCGGGCGGGGCGAAGATGCCCGGCTCGTACTGCAGGCCAAGGGAAACGCCGCGGGCGCCCTGCTCCATTGCATTTTCCAGGAGCCACAGCAGCTCCTTGATCTCGTAGGGATGCAGCGGGGCGGGATCGTTGCCCCTGATGGAGGTGCGCGTCGAGCCGTGGCCCGCCAGCAGCGCGATATTGTGGCTTGCCCCGGAAAGGGCCAGGCGGGAAAAGTACTCCTCGGCGGTGTCCCATGTAAGTGACAGCAGGCCGTTCTTCAGCAGGCCGCTTTCGACGTGCGTCCGCCAGGTGGAGTTCTCCCGGAAACCCGCCGCGGTGGAGCCGCAGTTGCCGGCCACCACCGTGGTGATGCCCTGCGCCAGGAACGGGTACTTCAGCTCGTCGTGCCCCTTGATGGGCAGGTGCCAGTCGAGGTGGGAGTGGGCATCTATGAAGCCCGGCGCAATGACGCGTCCCGCGCAGTCGATGACGACCCCTGTCGTACGGATGGGCCGGGCGGAAAGACGATGTATCTTCCCTCCCTTGATGAGGAGGTGGCCGGTCCAGGGCGCGCTGCCGGAGCCGTCGACGATGAGACCGCCTTTCAAAAGTATGTCCTGCTCCCTGGCCGGAGGTGCGCGCTTCATGGAATACTCACATCTATACCATACATGGCGGAGAATTGACAGACGCAGGCGGATCGCCCATGGTGAACGACATGATCACTGTCGTAGGCGCCGTGGCCATCGATATGATCGCGGTGCGCGAGCGTTTCCTCGAAGGGACCTCCAACCCCTCCGACATCCGTCTCGGGCTGGGCGGGGCGGGGTACCGCATCTTCAGCAACCTCGAGGCGCCCCGGAGATTCATCACCGCGCTGGCCGACGACCCGATCTCCCGCTGGGCCCGGGAGGCGCTGGAGGAGGACGGTGACGTTGCCCTGCAGATCGTGAAGGGCAGGAACGCCTCTCCTCCGCTTCACCTTGCCCTCATGGAGAGCGGGAGCCTGAAGGTGGCTGCCTCCGACCTGCGCATCGTCGAGCAGTCCCTTTCCCTGGACTTCGTCACCCGCCAGCTGGGGGAGCCGGGGCAGGGGGATTACCTCCTGCTGGATGCCAACATTTCACCGCAGCTTCTCTCCTCCCTTGTCAGCCGATACGCATCACGGACCCGTGTGGTGTTCGAACCGGAGTCGGTGGAAAAGGCCCTTCGTCACGCCGCCTCACTGCGCGGCCTTTTCCTGCTGACACCCACCGAGGAGGAGATGCAGGCACTGGCAGCGGGAGAGGGCGCTTCGAGCCGGGCTGCCCCGGCAGGCGCCGCGCAGGGGGACGCCGCGCGTTACCTTGCCAAGCGGCGCATCGAGAACATCCTCCTCATGCGCGTGGCCGGCGGGACCCGTCTTTATTCCGCGGCAGGCGCCGTTGATTTCCCGCCCGCGGCCGTCGTCCCGACGCAGGATACGACCGGGGCCGTTGACCTTCTCCTCGCTTTGCTTCTCTCGCGGCTGCACGAAGGGGCGGCCATCGGGGACGCGGTGTCGTCGGCCATGCAATCAGTCGAGGAACGCCTGCAGAGGGGTGCCGTATGAGAAGCCTGCTCCACGTGTCAGCGGAAGCCGCCGAGGCGCTGCATGCCCACCGGCCCGTCATTGCACTTGAGTCCACGATCATAAGCCATGGGATGCCCTATCCGCAGAATGTCGAGACCGCGCTCGCGGCGGAAGCCATCGCGCGTGAGGCCGGCGTCGTCCCTGCCGTCGTGGCGCTGCTGGACGGGAAGATCGTGGTCGGCCTCTCGCGGGAAGAGCTGGAGCGGCTGGCCACGGAGGAGGAGGTGCTGAAGGTTTCACGGCGCGACCTCGCCTGGGCGCTGGCCGCGCGGCGGACCGGGGCCACCACGGTGAGTGCGACGATGCTGGCCGCGCGGCAGGCCGGCATCGACGTATTTGCAACAGGAGGCATTGGGGGCGTGCACCGGGGAGCGGGGGAGACATTCGACGTGTCAGCCGACCTCACGGAGCTCGCCGCCACCTCCGTGTGCGTCGTGTGCGCGGGTGCCAAGGCGATACTGGACCTGCCGAAGACCCTCGAGGTCCTGGAGACCCTCGGCGTGCCGGTGCTGGGATACGGCACCGACACGCTTCCGGCTTTCTACACGCGTTCAAGCGGGCTGCCGCTTTCCCTGCGCGTGGAGAGCGCGGAGGAGATTGCCGCCGTCCTTCGCACCCAGCGAACGCTGGGCTTTCCGCAGGGGATCCTCGTGGCCAACCCCATTCCCACCGAATGGGAGATCCCGCGGGCACAGCTCGACCAGTGGATCAGCCGCGCAATTGCCGACGGGGAAGACCGCGGGATCAGCGGCAAGGGCGTCACCCCGTACCTGCTCTCCCGCATCGTGGAGCTTTCCGGCGGCGCGTCCCTTCAGGCGAACATCAGGCTCTTCCACAATAACGTCAGGTGTGCCTGTGCGGTGGCGGCCGCGATCTCCCGCCAGCACGGGGGGGGCTGAGCGGCCTCTCAGCCCAGGTGAGCGTCCAGCCACTGGCGCATGTACTGGATCGCCGTGTCCCTCTCGACATCGTTGTGCAGCTCGTGTCCGAAACCCTGCCATACCTTCAGCGTCACGTCGCCCGACAGCCGCTGGGCAAAGCCGATGTTCTGCTCGGCGTCCACGTGCCTGTCCTCCGTTCCCTGCATGAGCAGAAGCGGCAGCGGGAAGCTGGTGTGCCCGAGGACCCACTCGTTGGCGCGCAGCATCTCCATGCCCAGGCGCACGGAGAAGGTTGTCTCGAACAGGGGGTCCTCCGCAGTGGTCTTCAGCCACGCGGGGTCGTGAGAGAGGCTGCCCGGGGGCGAGCCCAGGGGGATGCGGAGCGTCGGAACCACCCGCGAAAGCAGCCGCGCCATGAGGATTTTTCCCGGGCCCTGGCGGACACCGGAGCCGAGGCCGGGGGCGCTTGCAACGACCGCGCGGATCCCCGCCGGCGTGCGCTTCAGGCAATAGCAGAGCGCCTGTGCCCCTCCGAAGCTGTGGCCGTAGAGAATGGTCGGAAGGCCGGGGAACCGCGCCCGCGTATCCGCGAGGTGCCGATCGACATCATCCATCAGGGTGTCGTACGAAGCGGCATGTCCCCGAGGACCGCCGCTCCGCCCGTGTCCCCGCATGTCGTAGGCGGCAACCGCGTATCCCGCGGCGGGGAGCAGCTCCACCAGACGGGGATACCTGCCCGAGTGGTCTCCCAGCCCGTGCAGGAGCGCGATGACGGCCTTCGGCTTTCCCTCCGTCATCCACGACTGGGCGAACAGCTCGAGGCCGTCCTTCGTCCGCCACGAATACACCTGGTGTTTCATCGCCTCCCCCTCGTCAGACTGTCGTTGCAAGACAGTACAACCAGCGCGGTGCCTCCGCAAGGAGAGCATCTGATATTTATGCAGTGGGGACGGGTTTATGCACCCGACAGTCTTTTTTTCCGCTCGCCTTGCGCGAAAGAATTCTCTCGCATATAGTTTTCATTGCCGCCGAGGCGAATGACCTGTGCCCCGACGAGGCGTCCAACGGCAAGGAGAAACGCATATGGCTGAACTCAATCCCTTCAAGATCGCACAGACGCAGCTGGACACCGCTGCCGCGACCCTCGGACTTGACCCGGCAACGCACGAGCTTCTGCGCTGGCCGCAACGGGAGCTGCAGGTGTCCAT
The DNA here is from genome assembly GCA_049514475.1 of Spirochaetia bacterium. GTDB lineage: Bacteria > Spirochaetota > Spirochaetia > SZUA-6 > Fen-1364 > Fen-1364. Next base: position 15,829 of record JBEKVA010000015.1, on the reverse strand, counting down.
TCCGGTGCGCATGGACGACGGTTCCATGAAGATCTTCCACGGCTACCGCGTACATTTCAACGGCGCGCGCGGCCCGACAAAGGGAGGGCTCCGCTGGCACCCCGACGAGACCATCGACACGGTGCGAGCGCTCTCCGCGTGGATGACGTGGAAGTGCGCGGTGGTGGACCTTCCCCTTGGCGGGGCCAAGGGCGGCGTCACCTGCAACCCCAAGGAGCTTTCGGAAGGTGAAAAGGAGCGGCTGGCGCGCGCGTATATCCGGGCGGTGGGCAGGTTCCTCTCCGCCACCGGTGACGTGCCCGCACCCGATGTCTACACGACCCCGCAGATCATGGCGTGGATGATGGACGAGTACGAGATGCTCATCGGCGAGCACAGCCCCGGGGTCATCACGGGAAAGCCCATCGCGCTGGGCGGCTCCGCCGGCCGCGGCGATGCCACCGCGCGCGGCGGCCTCTACGTGGTGCGGGAAGCGGCGAAGAAGCTCGGCCTGGATCTCAAGGGCAAGGCCGCGGCCATCCAGGGCTTCGGCAACGCGGGCCAGCACGCCGCGCGCCTGGGCGAAGAGATCCTCGGGCTGAAGATCATCGCGGCCTCAGACTCCCAGGGCGGGGTGCACAACGCGAAGGGGCTGGACGTGAAAGCGCTCATCGACCACAAGCAGAAGACCGGCAGCCTAAAGGGGTTCCCCGGCGCAGAAAGCATCTCCAATGAGAAGATCCTTGAGCTGGACGTCGTGGTGCTCTTCCCGGCGGCGCTTGAGAACGTGATCACCGATGCCAACGCGCAGCGCATCAAGGCCAAGATCGTGTGCGAGCTTGCCAACGGGCCCACGACCCCCGAGGCGGACGCCATCCTGTTCAAGAACGGCGTGTTCGTCATCCCCGATTTCCTCGCGAACGCCGGCGGTGTCACCGTGTCGTACTTCGAGCAGGTGCAGAACGCCTACAACTTCTACTGGAATCTCGATCTGGTCTACAGCCGCCTGGATGAGAAGATGACAAAGGCGTTCGCCGACGTATATGCGATGCACGATCGGCACAAGAGCAACATGCGCGAGGCCGCCTACCTGGTGTCCGTGAGCCGGGTCGCGGAAGCCTGCAAGCTGCGCGGATGGGTGTGAGCGAGCACGCTCTGCCGTCCGCTCTCAGCCCCGTGAAGGGGTATCGCCTCTTCCGCACCATCGCGCGCTGGCCCGAGCTCCTGCCGCAGATGCGCGCCGCGTTCCTCGATGTTCTCCTGGAGCGCGGCGTCATCACGCGGGAGGGCTTGGCCGCGATGGCGGCGGAGCAGCTGCGGGCCGACCGTGTCGAGGACACGGAGGCCAACCGCGCCGAGTACACCGACTCCCTGATCGACCTGCTTTTTGCAAATACCCTCGAGCCGGATGAGGCCGAGAACTGGGTCAACCTGGTGCGCAAGCGCGACAGGTGCCAGGAGCTCGGCCGCGCGGTCTCCGGCGAGCATGCCAGCCCCGTCACCATCTGGAACGCCCTGCGGGAGTTCTGCGACATCCCCAAGGGAGAGCTGTACATCTCCCGCGAGGAGGCTGAGGGGATCAGGGTGTCACTGCTCTCGCATTACATCTCCAGCCAGCTCCCCTTCATCGGAATTGCCAAGAATCACGTCACCATCCGCGACATCGACGCTGTGCTCGGGCACACCATCGGCCACGTCTCCTACCCGGGCAGGCTGGGGGGGAAAGCGGCGGGCATGATCGTCGCGCAGAAGATCCTCCTGCCCATCCTCAGCGAGCGCGACGCTGACTTCGAGAAGTACATCGCGGTCCCCGACACCTGGTACATCAGCTCGGGGGTCATGTCGGACTTCATCGACAGAAACCATTTTTACGTCTTTCACACCCACAAGTACCGCGACCGGGATGCCATCGACGAGGAGTACCAGCGTATCGGGGGCATGTTCGAGAAGGCCGATTTTCCACCCGACGTCGTGGAGGAGTTTCGCACCCTCATCCGCACCATCGGGGAATGCCCGATAATCGTGCGCTCATCCAGTTACCTGGAGGACAGCTTCGGCCTGGCATTTTCCGGAAAATACCAGTCGGTGTTCCTGGCCAACCAGGGGGACGAGCAGACGCGTCTTGCGGCATTCATCGGCGGTGTGAAGACGGTCCTTGCCAGCATGTACGGTCCCGATCCCATCATCTATCGGCGGGACCACGGGCTGCTGGACTACAATGAGCGCATGGCAATGATCGTGCAGAAGGTCGTGGGCCGGCGCTTTGGAGACTGGTTCTTCCCCCTCGCGGCAGGTGTCCTGTACTCGTCGAACTCATGGGCCTGGAACCCGAAGATAAAGAAATCCGACGGTCTGGTGCGGCTGGTCTTCGGCCTGGGGACGCGTGCCGTGGACCGCGTGGGCGGGGATTACCCGCGCATGATCCCTCTCAGCCACCCTCTCCTGCGGCCCGAGGTCACACCCGAGCAGGTGTACAAGTACAGCCAGAAAATGGTCGATGCGATCAACCTGAAAAACGGCACGCTGGAGACCGTGGATTTCCGCACCCTTGCGGCGGAAACCAGCCATCCCGACCTGTTCTTCGCCGCCTCAGTGGCGGCAGACGGTGACATGCGCGCGCCGCTTTTCAGGACCCAGGAGCTCACTCCCTCCACGCTGTGCCTGACATTCGACAACCTCCTGTCCAAGACCCCCTTTGCCGCCGTGGTGAAGAAGATGCTCGCCACCATCCAGGCGGCCTATGGAAGGCCCGTCGATGTCGAGTTCGCCTGGGACGAGGACAAGCTGTACGTGCTGCAGTGCCGCTCTCTGTCCCTGCGGCGGGAGATGGATCGCGTGGTGATTCCCACGGGCGTCCCGTCCGAGGACACGCTCTTCGTCACCCATACGGGGCTATCCAACGCGGTTGTCCCCGACATCGAGTACATCGTGTACGTGGATCCGCGCGCCTACGACAGGTTGAACACCGTGGAGAAGAAGCACAAGGTGGGGTGGGCCGTCGGGCAGCTGAACAAGAGACTTGCCGGCAAGCGCTACGCCCTGCTGGGCCCTGGCCGATGGGGGAGCAACGATATCAACCTGGGCGTGCGCGTCACCTATGCGGATATCAACAACACCCGTCTCCTGGTGGAGATAGCATTTGCCCGTGACGGGTACACCCCCGAGGTCTCCTACGGCACCCACTTCTTCCAGGACCTCGTGGAGGCCGACATTGCCATCATGCCCCTGTATCCCGATACGGCAGGCAACAGCCTCAACGAGCAGCTCCTTCTCCACGCCGGCAATTCCATTGCCGCCGCCGACCCCGGGCTGGCCGACATGGCGGGGGTGATCCACATGCTGCACGTTCCCGCGGTGAGCGGCGGCCGCCTGCTCCACGTCTACCTGGATGCCCAGTCCCAGGAGGGCATCGGGTTGTTCGGCCCAGCGGGATTGCCCGCAGGCTGATCGGCTGGGCACGCGCCCGCCCCACACCCTTGAGCCACGCGCCTTGGGGCACCTCTTATCCTATCGCTGCACCAGCAGGATGAGAAACGCGGCGATCATCATGACCATTCCTACGGGCACTCCGAACCTCGCCCATTCCCTGCTTTCGATCTTCAGCTTCCCGGCGGCGATGATGTTGGGGATGTTGCCTGGCACCAGCATCCCTCCCGCAATGAGAAGCCCCATCAGGGCGGCCACGATCTGGTGCATCTGCATTGAAGGCACGATTTCAGCGGCTGTCAGGGTTGCGTTATCGAGCACCGCCGAGGTGATGTTCACCCAGAACAGGGCAAGATAGGAAATGGAGCCAATGAAACTGTCGATGAGCGGCGTGAAGCCTTTTCCTAGGCATATGAGGCCGACGACGAAGATGTAGACCTTCGTAGTGCGCACCAGCGCCGAGAGGATCGTCTCCCGTTCCTCGTGGGGGACCGGGCTCTCCAGGGCTCCGGGCCTGCCGACCACGAAGATGCCCGCCGCGCTGAGCAGTGCAATTCCAGGAATGACGTACATCCACAAGATGCGGAGCAGGAACCACGTGTCCGCGTGGTACGGCGCACCGGCGAGCTTCGTCACCGCCACGGTGGCCAGCGGCTCCCCGAAAGGGGTGAGGGCGGCGCCGAGGCCAATGGAGAAGCAGGCGAGGATCACGACGCGCGTTTCCGTCTTCTGGTCGAGCTTGAGCCTGCTCACGGCCTCGACCATGATCAGGGACGCGATGATTGCCGTGACAAAGCTGGAGAGAAGCCCCACGAGTGCGATGAGAGCGCAAACAAGGATCCGCGGGCCCACGCGCCTGCGCAATCCCGTGATGCCCTGCTCCAGCGGTCGCTGCAGGAAGTGGAACAAGAGGCTTGCCGCAAGAACCGCAATGGTGATCTTTATGGGTCCCTGGATGGCTTCCAGCACGAAGGGGAGGCTCCACTGCGCCGTGATGGTCACGGCAAGCACCCCCGTGACAAGGAGAAATACCTCGAGGTTGTCTCCCACCTTCTTCACGAAGAGGGGGAGCACGGTCACCGCGAGAGCGATGATGAGCAGCCCGACTACTGTCATTGGTGCCACCGTACACTGCCGGCGGCAGGAAGGAGAAGAGGCAGGACCGCCGCGGGGCGGCCCTGCCGGGTCAGTCTTACTTCTTGTCAGGCATGGAGATCATGCCGTCCCAGCTGTTCAGCACCTTCGCCTCACGCGCCTCTTCCTCGGAGAACCAGTGAGCGGTCACCGACTTCAGCTCCGTATAGAAGCGGACCCCGTCGGTTCCCATGGTGTGCAGGTCACCGAAGAAGGAGTTCTTGTGACCAGTGAACCCGAAGACTCCAATCGGGACGGGAATGCCGACGTTGATTCCCACCATGCCGCCGTGGGTGCGCTTGGAGAACTCACGCGCGTAGTAGCCGCTCTGCGTATAGATCACCGAGCCGTTGGCGAACTCGTTCTTGTTCATCAGGGCAAGGCCTTCCTCGAAGTCCTTCACCCTCTTGACGCAGAGAACCGGGCCGAAGATCTCCCGATTGCCGATGGTCATTTCCGGGGTTACGTGGTCGAAGAGAGTCGGCCCCAGGTAGAACCCCTTCTCGTATCCCTTGACGCACTTGTTGCGGCCGTCCATGACGAGGGTTGCCCCCTCCTCGACGCCCTTCTGGATCCAGTTCACCACCGACTGGCGGTGCTCTGCGTTGACCAGGGGGCCGAGCTGGCTGGACTTCTCGTACGCGGGCCCGACCTTCAATTCGGACATCACCTTCGCAAGCGCCGCGACGAGCTTGTCAGCGATTGCCTCCTCCACGACGACCACGGGAAGGGCCATGCACCTCTCCCCGGCGCAGCCGCAGGCGGAGTTCACGATGCCCCGCGCCGTTCTCTCCAGCGCCGCATCGCGCAGCACCAGCGCGTGGTTCTTGGCCTCGGTGAGGGCCTGGACACGCTTGCCATTTGCCGCCGCCGTGGCATAGATGTGCTTTCCAATGGAGGTGGACCCCACGAATGTCACTCCCTTGATGTCGGGGTGCTTGAGAAGGATTTCCGCCTCGTTGCGGGAGCAGGTGACCAGATTGATCACGCCCTTGGGCAGACCGGCCTCTTCCCAGAGCTCCATGATCCTGACCGCTGACTGGGGAACGAAGCTGGCGAGCTTCAGGACAAGGGTGTTGCCGGTGGCGATGCAGAGTGGGGCGATCCATCCCATGGGAAGCATTGCGGGGAAATTCCAGGGCACGATTCCCGCAAAGACCCCGAGGGGTTCCATGAACTGCGTGGTGTCATATCCGACAGAGGCGTTCATCAGCGCCGGGCCCTTCATGAGGTGGGGGATTCCGCAGGCGAACTCCACGACCTCGGCCACCTTGATGGCATCACCCATTGCTTCATCGAGCACCTTGCCATTTTCCTTGGCAACGAGGAGCGTCAGCTCGTCCAGGTGCTTGTCCAGGAGCGCCTTCATCTTGAACAGGACCTGCACGCGCTTCATGGCAGGGGTGTTCGACCAGGCCGGGAAAGCCTTCGCGGCTGCCGCAACGGCCTCCTCGACCTCGGCGGTGGTGCACTGGGGGGCCAGCGCGATCACCTCTCCCGTGGAAGGGTCGTAGCAGTCCATATATTTAGAGGTCTTCGATTCCTTCCATTCACCGGCGAAATACTTAAGCTTTTTGGGGGCTTGCGTCATCATAATCTCCTTGTTCCGTAATGGATGAGCGTCAAGACTATCATTAATAGAATCTTGCGTCAACGCGAGTCATCTCAGCTCCAGGTCGCCTTCCTTTTTGCATTAATATGAAAAATATCTATAGAGGCAGAAATATTTCTTGCTTTCCAACGGGACCCATTTTATAGTGGGCAACGCAAAAGACAAGGAGAAGGAGGGTTTTCATGGCGGAACAGATGTATGAGCTGAAGAGGGACGTCTCCATGAACCACAGGCTCTACAACAAGGACCTGGCGCCTACATCGCTCAAGCAGCGAAAGTGGGGGACGTATAACTTTGCCGCGCTCTGGATCGGCATGGCGCACTGCGTGCCGACGTATGCATTGGCGGGGGGGCTCATAGCCCTTGGCATGGACTGGAAGCAGGCCTTGTTCACCATTACGCTGGGCAACCTGATCGTGCTTGTCCCGATGCTCCTGAATGCCCACCCTGGCACAAAGTACGGGATCCCCTTTCCGGTATTTGCACGCGCTTCCTTCGGCGTTTTCGGGGCCAATATTCCCGCCCTCTTGCGCGCTATCGTGGCCTGCGGATGGTTCGGAATCAACACCTACATTGGCTCGCTGGCAATAGATATCTTCCTGGGCAAGTTGATCCCAGGGTGGGGGAACATCGGAGGCACACTCACGTTCGCCTTCGGGATGACCGTCCACGGGGCAATTGCGTTCATGATTTTCTGGCTTTTCCAGATCTACATCATCCTGCGCGGCATGGACGCCGTGCGCATCTTCGAAAACTGGGCGGCACCCTTCGTCATCCTGCTCGGCCTCGCGCTCGTGATCTGGATGATCACGGCGGCAAAGGGATTCGGGCCGCTTCTCTCGGCGCCCAGCAAGTTCAAGACATTCGGCGATTACTTCAAGGTCTTTATCCCCGCGCTGACAGGTATGGTCGGGTTCTGGGCAACCCTGTCCCTGAACATCCCTGACTTTACCCGGTTCGGCAGGGGCCAGAAGGAGCAAATGGTCGGGCAGGCCATCGGGCTTCCCCCGACCATGCTCGTGTTCTCCGCGTTCGGCGTCATCATCACCTCGGCGTCCGCCATCGTGTTCGGTGAGGCCATCTGGGACCCGGCAGTCCTTCTGAGCAAGTTCAATAATCCTATCACGCTTGTACTGGCGATGGTCGGTCTCGTGGTGGCATCCTTGTCGGTGAACATCGCCGCCAACACCGTGTCTCCGGCGAACGACTTCTCCAACGCGGTTCCCAAGCTCATCAGCTTCAAGACAGGCGGGGTGATCACGGGGATAATCGGCATCCTGATGATGCCCTGGAGATTGCTCGCAGACCCGAGTGGATACATCTTCGGCTGGCTGGGGACCTACTCGGGCTTCCTCGGGCCCATCGCCGGAGTGCTCATCGCCGATTACTGGGTCATCAGGAAGAGGCGCCTCAACCTCGCTGACCTGTACACCGAAAAGGGCGAGTACACGTTTACGGGCGGCTTCAATATTCGGGCAATCATCGCCCTTGCCGCAGGCGTAGTTGTCGCACTGATCGGAAAGTTTGTTCCCTCACTTCACTTCCTGTTCGACTATGCCTGGTTCGTGGGATTCGCAGTCGCATTCCTGGTCCAGTGGGCGCTCATGGCTTCGCAAAAGATAGAGACATCGGCGGCCTGACCAAGCCGACAATGGAAAAAAGGGGTTGTCCGAAAGACAGCCCCACTCTTTTTTGGAATGCACCGGACCATCCGTTCCGTGATGGGGCCGGGGACTGGCTCGGCGGTCCTGTACCATTTGATGTCCTGCTCAGCGGGGAAATACGGACCGTGGAAGATCTCCTGCAGGCAGAGTATCTGAACGCCCTTCTTCTCCGCCTCTTCGATGAGGGGCAGGTGTTTCTGGATCATTGCTTTCTTGATCTCCAGCAGGGAGCCTTCATGGCGGGGATTTGAGGCCTGGATCAGATCGCAGCGGATCACTCTCGGCGTGTGAATTTCTTTTTTCCAAGTATAGGTCATGTGGAAAGAGCCAGTCAAATAACCTTTACGCGCCTAGATTTATCTTTACAATTCATTCGATCAGCCCTATAATCCTGACGTTCGACCCAATCTCTTATGACGGTGCAGCAGGGGCATTCCTGCATGAGAATATCCTCGTGCAGGCAGGCTCCGATTTTTTTTCAAGGAGGCTCTGCCGTGAGCTATGCCGAGTTATTCCAGGCAATGGAGAAAGGTTTCGGTCTTGCGCAGGCCGTTGCCGAGGCCGATCGATGCCTTCTCTGTCATGATGCCCCCTGCTCCCGGGGCTGCCCCGCCGAGACCGATCCCGGCGCCTTCATCCGCAAGCTGCGGCTGAAGAACATCACGGGGGCCATCCGCACCATCAAGACGAACAACATCCTGGGAGGGGCGTGCGGCGTTCTCTGCCCGACCTCCCGTCTCTGCGAAAAGGAATGCAGCGCATGCGGCATCGGGCGACCCATCGAGATCGGCAGGATCCAGCGCGCCCTGGTCGAGCACGGGTGGAAGACGGGGTTCCGCGCATTCGCAAAGCCCGCCCCGCGAGCCGAGAAGGTGGCCATTATAGGATCCGGCCCCGCCGGGCTTTCCTGTGCGGCGGAGCTTGCCAGGGACGGCATCGCGGTGACCGTCTTCGAAGAGCATGCCGAGCCCGGAGGCGTCATCCGCTATGGCGTTCCCTCATACCGGTTCGACAAGGACTTCCTGAAGCACGAGCTGGCAGACCTTGACTTCCTCGGCGTCCAGTTCCGTTGCGGTACCCGCATTGACGGCTGGGCAGGGGCGGAGAAGCTCCTCCATGAAGGCTTCAGCGCCGTGTTCCTGGCGCCCGGCCTCTGGGGCGCCGAACGGCTCGCCGGCGCAGAGAAGGTGAAGGGCGTCCTCACCTCAGTCGAGTTCCTTGCGATGCTCCGCGATGAGCGCTACTCCGAGCTTTCCCGCCAGGTCGAGGGCAAGACGGTTGCCGTCATTGGCGGGGGCAGCGTGGCCATGGACTGCGTGGAGTCGGCCCTGAAGTTGGGCGCGCAGGACGCATACCTTGTCTATCGCCGCTCCTTTGCCCAGATGCCGGCGGAAGAAGAGGAGCGGCTTTCGGCGCTGCGCCTAGGCGTCCACTTCCTGCTTCTCAATCAGCCGAAGGAGTTCCTCGCCGACGCGCAGGGCAAGCTCTCAGGGCTGGAGCTTGTGCGGACCCGACTGGGCGAGCCCGATGCTTCCGGCCGCCGCGCCCCGGAAGAGATCAAGGGGTCCGAGTGGATGCTGGAGGTGCAGTGCGTCATCGAGGCCATTGGCAATCGCCCGAGCGCCGGAGAATGGTCGGGAGCCATGACCGTTGACCGCAAGGGCCTGATCGTGGCTGACAAGAAGACCAGGAAGACCTCCGCGAAGGCCGTTTACGCCGGCGGAGATATTGTCCGCGGACCGGCGCTTGTGGTCGACGCGGTGCAGGACGGCAAGCTGGCGGCGCGGGCCATCCGCGCGGCGCTGAGCTGAAGGAGGAATACCATGGGAACACATCAGAAGACCGATCTCTCAGTCAGTTTCTGCGGCGTGCGCTTCAAGAACCCGTTCCTGCTTTCCTCATCCCCCGTTTCCAACAGCGCCGAGATGGTGGAGAGAGCCTACGAGCACGGCTGGGCCGGGGTATGCTACAAGACGCTGAACTCCGACCGCATCCCGATCATTCACCCCTCCCCGCGCATGAGCTACTACCACTACGAGGACAAGCACCTGGTCGGCCTGCAGAACGTGGAGCAGATCTCCGACAGGCCGATGAAGGACAATCTTGCCGATTTCCTGTACCTGAAAAAGAAGTACCCCGAGCACCCCATCATCGCGAGCATCATGGGATTCTCCAACGACGAGTGGGCATACCTCGCGAAGGCAGCGGAGGACAACGGGGCCGACATGCTGGAGCTGAACTTCTCCTGCCCCCACATGACCGTGGAAGGCTCGGGGCACAAGGTGGGCCAAGCGTTCCACCTGCTGGAGAAGTTCACCGCGACGGTGAAGAGCGCCGTGAAGATCCCCGTGCTTGCAAAAATGACCCCGAACATCACCGACATGACGGAACCGGCGATCTTCGCAAAGAAGGGCGGGGCTGACGGGATCTCGGCGGTCAACACCTTCCGGGCCATCTCGGGCATCGGCCTGGATGACCTGGTGCCGCGGCCCAACGTCTTCGGCGTCGGCGCCATGAGCGGCTACTCGGGTGCCGCGATAAAGCCCATCGCGCTGCATTTCATCGCGGAAATGGCGCAGTGCGCCGAGCTCGGCCTCCCGCTCTCCGCCATGGGCGGAATAGAGACGTGGGTTGATGCCCTGGAGTACCTGCTGGTGGGCGCCACAACGCTGCAGGTAACGACGGGAGTCATCCATTATGGCTATCGCATTGTGGAGGATATGATCGAGGGCATCACCGACTACATGATCTCCAAGGGGATCAGCAGCATGGCGGACCTCATCGGGAAGAGCCTCCCACACGTGCAGACCACCGACCATTTCGACCTGAAGCGGCAGGGCATCGCCACCTACGATCTGGAAAAGTGCGTCGGCTGCGGGCAGTGCTACATCGTCTGCCGCGATGCCGGCGGCCAGGCCCTGGAATGGGAAGCGGAAAAGCGCAGGCCCCGGCTTGATGAAGAGAAGTGCCTGAGCTGCATGATCTGCAGCTTCATCTGCCCCGTGCCCGAGCTGATCGGCTTCAAGGAGATGCCCAAGGGCTGGAAGCGGCGTGAGACGCCGATAAAGGACAAGAGCATGGAGCGGCAGATCAGCGTGACGCCGTTCCCGTCAAAGTAAAGGGGGTTCACCATGAGCGTATTGCTGAAAAACGGTCTCGTCGTCACATCCACGGGCTCCTACACGGCGGATGTCTTCGTGCAGGGAGACAAGATTGCCTCCATCGGCACCGGCCTCGCCGCGAAAGCCGACGAGACGGTGGACGCGAGCGGCAAGTACATCCTACCCGGCGCCATCGACCCGCACACCCACATCGAGATGCCCTTCATGGGCACCACCTCATCCGATGACTGGAAGAGCGGCTCCGTGGCGGCCGCCTGCGGCGGGACTACCACCATCATCGACTTCAGCCTCCAGGGGAAAGGCGAGATGCTCCGCGATGCGGTCGACCGCCAGAAGGCGAAAGCCGACGGGAAGACCGTTGTCGACTACAGCATCCACCCGGGTGTCACCGACGCGCGGCCCGAGGTGATCGAAGAGGTGAAGAAGGCCATCAACGACTACGGCACCCCGAGCTTCAAGATTTTCCTGTTCTACGATTTCCGCGTGGATGACTACACGATGATCAGGCTCCTCGAGGAAACGAAAAAGCACGGCGGCCTGGTGCAGGTGCACGCCGAGAGCTTCGACATCATCAGGCGGCTGAACGAGCAGCTGGCGGCGGCAGGGAACCTCACCCCGATCTACCACGCCCGCGCGCATGCCATGATAGCCGAGCAGGAGGCGGTGGACCGCGCGGCGCGGGCCGCCGAGTTCACCGGCAGCCGCATCTACATCGTGCACCTCTCCTCCGCTGAAGGCCTGTGGAAGGTCAGGGAGGCGCGTGACCGCGGCGTGCGCATCTGCGCAGAGACCTGCCCCCAGTACCTCACCCTCACCGAGGATCGTTACAACGAGCCGAACTGGAACGGCTCCAAGTACGTGATGTCTCCCCCGCTGCGGCCGCAGCAGAGCCTCGACCAGCTGTGGCTGGGGCTGCGCGACGGCGATGTGCAGACCATCGGCACCGACCACTGTCCGTTCAACTTCAAGGGACAGAAGGACATGTTCGGCACTGACGATTACAAGAAGATCCCCAACGGCGCCCCCGGCATAGAAACCATGCTGATGCTCATGCACACCGAGGGAGTGGTGAAGGGCCGCATCACGCTGGAACGCATGGTCGACGTGACCTCCACCGCCACGGCCCGCATGTTCGGTCTCAGGGACAAGGGGGCGATCGTCCCCGGCAAGGATGCCGACATCGTGGTCTTCGACCCGAAACGGAAGTTCACCATCACGCAGAAGAAGCTCCACCAGAACGTGGACTACACCCCCTGGGAAGGCTGCGAGATGACCGGCATGCCCCAGATTGTCTACTCCCGCGGAAAGCGCGTCGCTGAATGGTCGGGTGACCAGATGAAGTTCGTCGGCGAGCAGGGCAGGGGAAGATTCGTGAAGCGGGAGCCGCTCTCCGCGTTCTGAAAGGCGCCAGCGCATCACGTGCGGGGGGGTGCTGGACACATCCACGGAATTGGGATAATCCAGCGTACATATGGCACCTGACGCAGGCCTCGACAGAACTGCCGTGAGAAAGGCCTGCCCGTCTGCCGTGATATTCGCACCCAGCATCGCGGGTCACACCGGGCGCTGAGTCTCGCAGGAGGAAGGATGAAAACCGAGGAGCTGCAGAAGCTGGACCGCCAGCACGTGATCTACAGCTGGAGAGCACAGGGCGGCTGGCTGCCGACCGTGATCGATCACGCTGAAGGCATTTACATGTACGACTGCGACGGTCGCCGCATTGTAGACGGCTGCGCGGGCCTGTTGAACATCAACCTGGGCCATGGCAACAAGCACGTCCTTGACGCCATGAAGGCGCAGATGGACAAGCTGTGCTTCGTATCACCGGGATTCGGCACCGAGCCGAAGGCGAAGCTCGCCGCAATGGTGGCCGAGCTCACCCCGGGGGACCTGGACTACGTAATGTTCACCAACGGCGGCGCCGAGGCAAATGAGAACGCCATCAAGGCGGCCCGCTGGTTCACCGGCCGCCACAAGATCTACGCGGCATGGAAGAGCTACCACGGGGCCACGGGGGCTGCCATCACGGCCACCGGCGACCCGCGCCGCTGGCCTGCCGAGCCGGGCATTCCCGGCGTCGTGCATTTCTTCGGCCCCTATCCGTACCGCTGCCCGTTCGGCTCCAAGGACGAGGAAGAGTGCGGGCAGAAGACCCTGGCCGTTCTCAAGGAACAGCTGATGTTCGACAATCCCAAGTCGGTTGCCGCCATCATGATCGAGCCGATCGTGGGCACCAACGGGATCATCGCCCCCACGAAGAGCTACATGAAAGGCCTGCGGCAGCTCTGCGACGAGAACGGGATCATGCTCATCGTGGACGAGGTCATGTCAGGCTGGGGAAGGGCCGGGAAGTGGTTCGCCATCGAGCACTATGACATCGTTCCCGACATCATGACCACCGCCAAGGGAATCACCTCGGGATACATCCAGCTGGGAGCCACCATCTGGAGCAAGAAGATCTGGGACTACTTCCAGGACCGCAAGTTCGTGAGCGGGCTGACCTACACGGGCCACGCGTTGGCCTGCGCCTGCGGCGTTGCGAATATCGAGGCATACAAGAAAGACAACCTGATCGAGAACTCCGCCGTGAATGGCGCCTATCTCGAGAAGAAGCTCAAGGAACTCGAAAAGAAGCACCCCTCGGTGGGTGAGACGCGCTGCAAGGGTCTCTGGGCCTGCATCGAGCTGGTTTCCGACAAGAAGACCAAGACTCCGATTGCCGGCTTCAATGACTCCATCCGCAACGTCTCCGGGGCCCTGGGCAAGATCTTCATGGAAAACGGGCTCTACCTGTATTGCAACTGGGATTACATCTTCATCTCGCCTCCGATCATCATCACGAAGGCGCAGATCGACGAGATGCTCCAGGTCATCGAGAAGGGCCTGCAGTACACCGACACCCTCGTGAAGAAAGGCTGACCGTCGAGAGCTGGCTCCTGAACCACCGGGGCGCGCCATTAAGCAGCGTGTCCCTTCTGTTCCCGAGCACGGCTCGGGCGTGCGGCCCGGCCGCATATGATGAAGGTCGAGGGGGACCCGAAAGGGTCTCCCTCAATTGAGAAAGGACGAAGATACGGATCGAGGCGTCGCACTCATACGCGAACCCTCACGTGGATTCCCCTGGAAGACCCCACCCCGGGGTCCTGGTGCTGTTTTTTCCAAGGAGAGAAATCATTCACAGAACGACGTCGGCAGCGAGCCGCCGCCTTAGCCTTCGGGCGATCCTGGCCCCGGAGAGCCTTGTTTCGGCGGCCTCTGGGAGCTTCACTACTCCTCGTTTCGTTCCACAGTCTGGAAGTGGAAGATGTGTCAGCGCCGCCGTCGAAGGGAGTCGGCCCTGGCCGAGGCACCTCACAGGGTGTCCAGCGGACTGGTCACTCCCAGTTTGTTCTTCTCCGCGACATGTGTGTAGATCATGGTCGTGGAGACATCCGAATGACCCAGCAGCTCCTGGATGGTACGGATGTCATAGCCGCGTTCAACGAGGTGCGTTGCAAAGCTGTGCCTCAGCGTATGCACAGAAGCCCTCTTGGTAATGCCCGCCGCCCGTACAGCATCCCGGAAAGCTTTCTGGAGCGTCGTTGGATACTGGTGAAAGCGGCGCACGATACGTGTCCTCGGCTCGATCGACAGGCTGGCTGACGGGAAGACCCAGAACCAGCCCCACTCCTTGCCGGCATTCGAGTATTTATTCTCCAGTGCGTCGGGCAGAGCCACCCCCGCGACTGACTTTCGCCTGTCCTTGTCGTACAGCGCCCGAACGTGCGCGAGATGAGCTTTCAGGGTTGCAAGCACTCTCTCGGGAAGAACTGTTTCGCGATCCTTCTGCCCCTTGCCAGACTTGATTGTCAGGCAGTTCCTTCCGAAGTCGATGTCCTTGACCCGCAACGAAAGGCATTCCTGCAGACGCAGGCCTCCTCCGTATATGACATTCGCCATGAGCTGGCTGGTGCCATCAAGATGGGAAAATACCCGCCTTATTTCATCCTTGGTCATGACAACAGGAAGCCGCCTGGGAACCTTCGAAGGAACGACGGTGCCGAGCCCTTCGATTTGAATCTCCAGAATATTGCGGTAGAAAAACAGCAGGGCGTTGAATGCGAGCTTCTGGGTTGCCGCCGCGACGTGCCTTTCAACCGCAAGGTAGGAGAGGAACATCTTCACATCCTGCTCGGTGATAAGGGAGCAGTGCTTTGAATTGAGGAATTGCCGGAATTGCGCAACCCATGAAAGATATGAGGCCTCTGTGCGAATGGACAGATGCTTCAGCCTCATGAGAGACGAGATCCGCTCCTCCACTCCGTCCCAGTCGATCTTCTTTCTTGCAGGCGAGGCCTCGACGTCCAGCGGCCGGCGTGGCGTTTCCTTGCTGGGCGCTGTCTCTCTGCGCGCACAGCGAGTGCTGAAATATGTGTAGAGCTGAAGCGAATGTTTTGCCTGACTCACCTGCCAATCAGGGTATCGTTTCTCGATGGACGAGAGGTAATCTCCTATGGATGAGGCTTCACTGGCAGTGGGCCCGCCCTCAGCCCGGCCATGTTCCTTTCGCCATTTCACGTAGTTCTGATACATTTGCACCCACCGCTCGTAGTAAGCGACGCGCCGTTCTTCTACCCGCGCCTGTTTGCGCAGGAAATCGGAGAATGACTGCATTTGTGCCCTCCTTCTCCAATTAGGAAGTCTCTACCAAACTATACGCGCAGTTGTGTTATGGCGCTTGAGCGGGAGAAATTGGAGGGTTTTGTGCCTCCTGCCGCCCAACACCCCCGCCAGCCAAGTTATAAGTAAAACGAGATAATATAATTGTTATGCAAAATAAGCTTGGGTATGTCTTCGGGTTGCGCAGTTTTGGTCGGCTAATATATACTACGACAGAGAGGTGAAATGTGCCA
>JBEKVA010000014.1:0-22445 GCA_049514475.1 Spirochaetia bacterium | reverse complement strand
CAATTGTGTTGTGGTCAGTCACGGCGATTGCGTCCAGCTTTCGCTTCTTGGCGGCATCAATTATGTCTCTAGGAGTGGCGCTTTTATCCTTATAATCACTTGAAGCAGGAGTATGCATGTGAAGATCGAGCCGCCTAAAGATTGTCCCCGGCGCTTTTTTCAATTAAGCCTCCTATCAGGCCATCGCGGCAGAGATTACAACAAACGGCCAGGAAATGCAATCAAAGCATTTTGCGCATTCTATCATAGAGTTCACTTGCCGCCTCGCCCGAAGCCGTGTATTCACAGTTCTACTGAACGACGCCAACGGTTCTAAACGCGCCTCTGGTGGACAAGTGCAACGACTTGCTATATTAGCGTGAAATTCTAAAAAGCCTTTAGTTCATCCAATAGCCAATCAATTTCGCTTTTTGATCTTGATAATATCTCTCTATATGTAGTGAGCGAGACTTCTTGGCTTGAATACAATGTGTTGATGCGGCTGTCCACAATGCCCCCGATTACAAGAATCCGTATCTTGCGATCACCCAAATAAGGAATCAAGTCATCGCGATACTTTTCGGCTTGATTCTCATCATCTCGACCGATTGTTTTATTAGGACGTTTGAATTCGATTAAAAGAATATCTCTGTCATAGAGCTCTGCAAGCAGCAAGTCGGGCCGTTTGGCTTTGCGTTCCCCATCAGTGAATTTTTCATTTAGATACTTTTCGACAAGTTGCTTTAGCGTCTTATTTGAAGCTATTAGATTGTAATTTCTGCCAAGAACCCAGAGATTGTGTTCAATAGCAATGTGAACATCAATTTCCTTGGTCTGCTCTCGTGATATTAGATCGTTCAAGTTGTCTAGAAATGCCTCTCTGACTTTGAATTGACGCATGATCAGACCGGTATTGAAAACGCCGAATTCATCAAGTACCTGGGCAAGAAGCCCAACTTCAAAGGTTTTTGATTTTTCAAGCTTATCAAGTACAAAATAGTATTCGTCTTTTTCGATAGCGTTGAGAACAACATTCGTAATTATTTCAATTTTCTCATCGCTTTCCCCATAAAACTTTGTTAGAATCTTTTCGATTTCCTTTTGAGCAAATTCGCGTTTGTACTGTGGCAGGGTCTGAATGCGATCATTTATCTGTTTTTGAAGTCTGGCTTTTTGGAGATTGAACTCTCTGTAGTATTTATCTTTCAGTTGATTGACAATTTTTTCAGAGGCAACGGATGTGATTTTTTCAAGTCCAAGGCTGTTTTCCAATACTGCTCCCCAATCCGCTGTAACATCCTCAGCCAACCCATCTGCCTCAATTTCTCCGTATACTCTCTTTAGCAGCTTGATAGGTACTCTTTCGTCGCTTTCAAGGCCAAAAAATAACGGTTTGCCAACTATTTTTCCGTTGACTCGAAGAGAAATACCGGGACTTTTTACTGAAGACTTGGCGTCGGCAATTTTGAAGGAGAGATGATACTTGCCAACATTATCTTCTTCACCATGATGCTCAAATGTTTCACCTGGGATATCTTCGACTCCTACACGGGATTTGTTAATAAATATTTCAAAGTCCGATTCCCGACCGTACTCTATAACCAACATTTCCCTCAGCTTGTCTTCTTTAGGGAATGAGCGTGATTGTATGAGCTTATGGAGGCTTATTATGGTCCCATGGCCTTCCGAATGGTCAGCGCTCCTTGTGAGTGGTATTTTGATATGTTCAAGATCACCTCCAAACTCTTCTAATGCAGATCGGATTATTGTAAATGAAACGCCACTGCCATTCGATCTAGTAACCACATGCATTTCGTCAGCTATCACGAAGCCCGCAAACTTGCCGATTCCTTTTCTCCCTTTGACTTTACGAAAATATTTAGAGGTTTTATCACCCCTACTAACAATGCGACTTTTTGCAATGGAGAGAAAGTCCGATTTCACTTCATTATAGGTCATGCCAGACCCATTGTCTTCAATAGTGATGGGATCATCACTGATGATTTGAGGCAAAGTGATAGTGACGATGGAAGCATCAGCATCCCATGCGTTGTCGACCAGTTCTTTAATTGCAGCTTCAGTTGATCGATAGGTTTCTGAAAGAAGAGCCGTAAGCCTTGGGTCAACTAGAAAGAAGGCGTCAGCCATAGGTTTCCCCTTTCAATGCATAATAGCATTGCAACGTCGTTAACGCCATATAACATAGAGTTAACGCGCGCCCAGTCTGCAATCGACCATTACTGTACATGTAAAAGAGGGCGACAGTTACAGACAAAGCTTAGGCGTCGCGTTCAACGACTTGTTATGGTGCCGCCATCTACGACATTCGCCGCACTCTTGTGACTCCCGACGATTCTTCGAGGCAGATCTCCTGCCATCCAGTCCACGAAAGACCCTTCATTTGGGTAGGCGAAACAAAGAAGGTCTGAAAGTGGGCTCTATGCGAGTGCAGGTAGTCCATATATGGCGCCAAATCGGATTCCTTAAGAAACCCGGTGTTGGGCCAGTCAATGATTAGAATGACCTGGCGGTAGCGACACATTTCCACTGCAGCAGATATCCCGATATCAAGCACAACGCGGGCAGTTTCTGAGCCCGAACACGTAGCGAATGCCTGCACCTCTCCGTATCCCGGGTCAACCAGTAGCTCTCTTGAACCATCCGACTCCGAGATCCGAATGGAGTAATTGGAAGTTGTGATTCCCTTGAAGCTAGACACACTTACAATGCGCTCGACAAGCCCGCTAGAGAAGTCGAAACATTCCCGGATCGATTCAATGTCATCCGGGCCTTGGACGAATTCATGGCTCAGATGCACGACGGCAAAGGGTTCAGGAAATAGCATCAAAGGATGCTCTCGCACTATGATGGTGTCGTGTAATCGAACGCTTGCAGTTTGTTTTCTATGATCAAGCCGTGAATACGCAACGTGTAGATTGATTTCGAAGCCTTCAAACCGTCGATTAGGAATTGCAGTAAGCGCAGACGATAGTAGCTGGAGAGAGACTGACTTGCCGACACCGTTGTTCCCGAATATGTGGTTAATACGACCGAAGTCAAGCTTCATGTTGGGCTGGAAGCGACGAAACTGGTCTATCTGTATCGATTCAATCCATGCCGAGGTGACCGATAGTCCAAGTAGTTTGGAGCCCACTTGATACTCGTGCCGATCCTTCATCCTTACTAGTTCGGAAACCGAGTACTCACTATCACAGCTGTCGATGATCTTGTGGTGATGGCGGCAAAGGAAAATACCGTTGTTCGGATGTGATAGGTTTTCCGCACTGAACTGAGGATCATATCTGGGTCCGCGTTCCGAACCTGAACGGATATGGCCTATCTCGCCAAGCATAGACACTCCGGTACCGCCCTTGCCAGGACCCACGAGAGACCTCCCGCAGCCCGGGAAGCTGCATCGATATCCGGCTCTTGCCGCGACTATTCGCACCGTGAGCGTACTAAATTCATAGTCTCTTCGACTGGTCATCACTTCGCCTCAATCCAGGCACATAACATATCATTATGCAGTTTTGTAGCCAATTCCTTGCGCTGGATTTGTCATACCTATAGCGATGGCCCAGATACTTTGATCGAAGCAAAACAATACGATAAAACGTGCTCTGCAGTTGCTACCTCATCCAGCCCGATACCTCAAGAGTGTTGTTCCCATTCAAGCGATCTAGGGCTGGTGTCAAATAAATGGCGAAAACTGACACCAGGCTACGACGTCTGAGAGCAGTAGCTGCGGTCGACTGGAGACCTCTGTCTCCGTAAAGGAAATCACGGATAGGACGATATGGTATCTCAGCGCCTAGCCGAAGCGGCAGTCGCTTTACGACCACTTAAATTGACGGTCATCTCCGCGTGAGGGGGCGCAGCGGAAACCCCGCAGGGGCGCGAAACAGATGACAGCTTGGCGCCCACGGAGTGGCGCCCCCTGCATTCAGCGGGGCCCTTGCGCCCCGAGGAGTTGCAGCGGAGCACCCGACCCGCCCCGGGGGCAGTTGAGGGCGGCCTTTGCGGCCACGCCCCCTTATTGTTACCTTTCCCGCAGGCACCCCTTGGGCGGGGCACGCCCAGAAAAGGGAGAAACACGGTGGCAGGCAGATACGTCGCGCTCCTGCGCTCATGGCGTACTACGAATCTCCTGTTTGGGGATTCAGTCCGATGCAAAGAGCAACCTTGAAAGCGATTTCATCTAATTGTGGCCCGGGAATGTCGCCGATCTTTTTGACGAATCGTTCGCGTGAAATGGATCTTATCTGCAGAGCATCAGCGCCGCTTTCCTTTTCGAGACCATTCTTCTGTGTCGGCACAAGTCTTTCAAACCAAGGATAGGCGGCGAAACTAGGCCGCCATTCAGTGATGGGGACGATGATATGAAGTGCGAGACGTCCCAATCCGTCGCAACTGAGAACAACGGCGGTCCGGCATTTGCCTATTTCGGCACCTTTTGTTGGATTGAGATCGACGAACCAGACTTCTCCGCGCTTAGGGATACTCTTTGACGTCATCGACTGATTCGCCAAGGTTGACTTCTGAGCTGGCATAATCCTCAATAGCTGCTGATGCGGCTGCCTCCAATATGTGCTCACGTTCCGCTTTAGGAAGAGACAGCAGCCTCTTGATGTCTGCAGATGATTTAGGGCCCAAGCCTTCGGCACGTGCCGTATGATCGGGAAGGAACCTGGTGACCTCCTGCTCAGATATCAGCCCCTCACCCCTCGCCCGGTAGACATGTCTTCTAAAGGTCATCGGCACTTCCTGGAACGTAAGATCCTGCGACCCTGGTTCTTGAGTCCGAAAGCCCATTTGATTCAAGTATGTGAAGATCAGGGAGAAATAGGAGTCACTAATAATCTCAAGATCCTTCAGTCGGAAAGCCATTGCTTGAATACTCAGTCCGTACTTCTTCTTCAGCAGCACCAGCTCATCCATGTCGAGGCTTGTTCTCTTTCGGCCAAGCTCCTCAAAAACCTTCTCTTTTGGGAAAAGCATCGCAGCGGCAAATCGGAAGGCTGCTTTCTCCGCGAGCTTTGCCTCAGAACATCTAAGGAATGCGTGGCCCGCTTCGTGCATGAGATTGAGCCTCAGCCGGTCCACCGCGATACCAGAGCGGGATACTGCGAACGGCCGATGACTTGCCTCAACAAAACCCGCCAAGCCGTCGAAGTCCTCTTCGTTCGGAGACTGGATCACGTACCATCCCTTGTCTTCGAGTAGCGTAGAGACACTCGCAATGGGCTGACCACCAAGGGCCCATTCTTGACGCACGCTCTCGGCAATCTGTTCGGCTTCCTCGACCTTACCGACCTCCCGCTGTTTCGGCACTGCAAAAATCAATTCAATGCCAAGAATGGTGTCGATCTCGATCCGTTTCTCGATCTCCTCTAGAATGAATGCAACGATCTGATCATGTCTTTGTTTGCTGAGCCCGGAACGCTTGCGGTAGCCTTGCAGAGAAATGGCGGTGTCATTCTCTTTGACGAAATACTCCATAGATACGCTAAAGACCTTTGCGAGCGCCCAGAGGGTTTTGGCATTCGGGACTGTCTTCCTGGTCTCATAGTTCGAAAGTGCTGCCTTGCTCAAACGTATGCCCGAGCCATTCAGCTTGTCAGAGAGATCCTGGAGTGACATGCCTGCGGAAAGCCTCTTCCGCTTGATGCGATCTCCTATCATGATGTTATCCATTTGATGTTTACATATTACGATGAAAATACTGATCTGTCAAGAAAAATAAAATATCCGCTTGACTTCCGATAATTCGTTCAGTATATGGATCAAAGACGCCATGAATGAGCAGAACGAACTCTATGGATGGTACGAATGTGTCGCAGAGCGGAATACTCGCGGCCCCAGCCATGTCCGGCGCATGGCAGTACTGGGGCGATCTTCATCGTTCCGTCGGCAACCGGTAACCTGCTCAATATCGGGCGGCCTTGCGCTCGACGAACCGGCCGAGTAGCATCAACTTGAGCGACCCATGTTGGATGACGCGACCATCCGAACCGCTTTCCATCTGAAGCGACTCCGCAGCGTACACCAGAATCCTGGAACCTTGGTGCTGGATGAGCTGGGAATTGACCATGGGAGGCAACGCGCTGATATCGCGGTGATCAACGGCCGAATGACAGGCTACGAGATCAAAAGTGATCGGGATACCCTGGCTCCGCTTTCGAACCGTGCGAAAGGGATCTCTGAACCCAAAGGCCAATCCGATTGCGTTGGCCCGGCTGCTGTGGCGGGACGAGGTCCTCGCCATACTTCAGGATCTTGGCGTTCAAGGCAAACGGTTGAGAAGGGAGAGGGCCAGCCTCCACCGGTGCCTCGTCCGGCGCATGGCAACGGATGACTTGGCCAAGCTCGTCAGAAGTCGCCTTAAGGCCCGCGCAGAGTGGCGAGATCTTTCACGACCTTCTCCAGGTGGTGGTTCGTACCAACGAAACGCCACGTCGTGAGGTTTCCGGTCCCGCCCCTTCCGGATGCGCACTCCGCGATCCGCTTGTCGCCGGCGGAATAGTTGGGGCCAGCGTAGTGTCTCGACCGGGCTATCTCCTCGCTCAGTCTGCGGAACTGGCTGTGGCCCCCGGGAACGCGTAAGTTCGATCCCTTCAGGCGCTTACGCTTAAAATTGGTTCATTTCGTCTGTTGAGACCAGGTTTCCCCCCATAGGACGGGCGACTGGCTCTTCAATTTACGCCCATTCGTGGGTATGCCTTTCTTCGGAGGCTATCATCTATGTTCCCAAATTGGGAACTTTCTTGTTGACAGAGCCCTGGGAACATTGTATAGTTTGCTTAGTGAGGATCATTGCGAAAAGTACAATAGTCGCGTTCTGGGAGAAGCATCCTGACAGTGCGCAGCAGCTCAAGTCCTGGTATCACGAAGCGCACTGCGCCAAATGGAAGAACCCCGGGCAAATCAAGGCTCAGTACCGCAACGCAAGTATCCTCAAATACGGGCGGGTAGTGTTCAATATCTGCGGCGACAAGTACAGACTATTATGCGTCATCTTGTTTGGCCAAGGAATCATTTTCATCAAGTTCGTTGGCACCCATAAGCAGTACGATGGAATAGAAGCGGAGACATACGACAATGAACGCGCTTAAGGTTCTTAAAACTGAAGCAGACTACCGAGCCGCTCTTGCTTTGTTTGAAAAGCTGCTTGACGCTACCAAAGGAAGCCCTGAATACGATGAAAGGGATGTGCTGGCTGTACTCATAGAACGCTATGAGGATGAACACTACCACATCGACGCTCCAGAACCGCGAGAAGCCATTAGGTTCAGAATGGATCAAGCGGGGCTGACGCGAAAGGATTTGGCAGCATACATCGGAGGGAAGTCAAAGGTTTCGGAGGTGCTTTCCGGCAAAAGAGACCTGTCTCTCTCCGCAATACGTGCACTTCATAGGCATCTCGGGATTCCCGCTGAAGTTCTGATCAAGAAGAAGCAAGAGCCGCTGCCTCCTGCGCTCAAAGATCTAGACTTCCAGAGGTTTCCAATAAAGGAAATGCAAGAGCAAGGGGCCTTTAATAACTTTCCAGGAAATATTATCAAGGGCAAAGCTGATGAGGCCATACAATGGCTGATTGACGAAAGTGGTGGGTTTGAAGCACCTCTCGTCGCCGGTTTCAGAACCACTGCCGGCATGCGCGTAAAGGCTAAGTTTGATGAATATGCGCTCTGCGCATGGAGCCTCCAAGTCCTTGTCACTGCAAGCAGAATTCACACTAAAACCTCATTTTCGCCAAAGGCCCTTACTCCTCAGTTCTTCCAGAAGCTAGTTTGCCTAAGTGCTCTCGATTGTGGACCTCGCAATGCTCAGACCTTGCTATCAACGATTGGCATTATTCTGGTCGCGGTTCCCCATTTGAAGCATACTTACCTGGACGGAGCAGTATTTCTGTCCCGGGAAAGGCGTCCAATCATCGGACTCACACTCCGCTATGACAGACTCGACAATTTCTGGTTCGTCCTGCTGCATGAGCTTGGTCACCTTGCTTGCAAGCATTTGACAATGAAGAAGTCTTGGATTTTTGACGACTTGGATCAACCGCATAGCAAACTAAAAGAAGAAATTGAGGCAGATAAGTTTGCGCGAGAGCATCTTTTGCCACCTGATTTCAACCTGCATTCCAATAGACAGCTATCTGCCCAGGACATCGTTCATTACGCCAGAGAACGGATGGTCAATCCAGCAATCGTCGCGGGGAGAATACAACACGAGCGCAAAGACTACCGGACTTTTTCTAGAATGATTGGCCGCGGTGAGGTGAGAATGCAGTTCTTTGAGCCAGGGAGCAAGGGTGAGCGCCACTAGCCAACTTGACTACCAGGAGATTCGCTATCGCCTCCAGAACCACGCAGTGTTCCGACTTCTGCGCAAGGAGCGGGTGGCCTTCATTCTTGCTTTCCTCATCTCCGCGTTCAAGACTCGCCAGCGCTCTGACATCCCGGAATCGGAGCTGGTCACTGAGCTCTCATCCTACATCGACATGTTGCGGCTCACAGTTGGCGAAGGAGAGCTCACTCTGGACGCGCGGGCATCACTGGAGGATTGGGCGAACGACGGGATCCTTCGGCGGTTCTATGTCCCGCGCGCCGACGAGCCACGCTACGACCTCACCCCGGAAACGGAGCGTGCCATCGAGTGGATGCAGGGCCTCACCGCCCGGCAATTCGTGGGTGCGGAGTCGCGGCTCCTGAAGATATTCGACATTCTGAGGGAGGTCGTGTTCGGCGCTTCGCCCGACAAGGAGGAACGCATCAAAGAGCTCGAACGGCGCCGCGCCCAGCTCGACCTGGAGATCGGGCGCCTGCGCTCAGGCTTGGGAGCCGTCATGGACTCCACGAGGATCAAGGAGCGGTACTTCGAGCTTGAGGATACGGCGCGGCGCCTCCTGGCCGACTTCAAGCAGATCGAGCAGAACTTCCGTGAGCTTGATCGCTCCGTGCGCGCCGAACGGCTGGCGGCGGAGCGTCCACGCGGCAGCGTCTTGAAAGACATCTTCGAGCTTCGTGACGCCATCATGGCAAGCGACCAGGGCCGCAGTTTCGCGGCGTTCTGGGCGTTCTTGATGTCCGCGGAGAAGCAAGCCGAGCTGGAGGGTCTGGTGGAGCGCCTGCTTGCGCTGGCGGACGTTCAGGGCATCGACAGGACCTACTCCCTGGACCTTTTCAAGCCACACCTCGTGGAGGCAGGCGCGCGGGTGCAGGGCATGACGCACCGCCTGAACGAGGACCTGCGTCGCTTCCTTGACGACCAGCGCATCCGTGAGGTAAGGCGCGTGGCACAGCTTGTAGAGGATGTTCGACGCCTTGCCCTGGCCGCCCGGGACAGCCCCCCGACCGAACGCATTTTCATCGAGATCGAGGGCGAACCGGACCTCAGCCTGGTGATGGACCGACCCCTGTATGAACCCCAGGCGCCGGTGCACATCAGCTCGATGCCTGGTGAGATCGGCGACGCTGAACTAGACGTGGAGGCGCTCTTTGACCAGGACCAGGTGGACCTTGCGGTGCTTCGTGAACGGATCACCGGGGTGCTGCGGGGCAGATCTCAGGTGACTCTGCAGGAAATCGTACGAGCGCATCCCTTGGAAGGCGGGATCTCAGAGCTCCTGGGCTACCTGGCTCTCGCGTCCCGGACGGGCGCGGCATCCGTTGACCAGGAGCAAACCACAACGATGCGCGTCCGCAACCGACGCACCGGTCATGAGCTTCGGGTCCTCACTCCTACGGTGATCTTCCTGCCCGAGGTCCGCCTATGACCGCTCCCGTCTACGCCCCTTGCCTGGTTCGACTTCTGCAGGGTCCGTTGTATTCGGACGCGGGGGAGGCCTGGGAGCTTCTCCTGCGCCACCGTCGCGCCGTAGAGGAGTTTTTTACGCAGCTCGACCTGGAGGTCCTGATTGCGGAGCACGATGGTCTTGCGTTCCTGCGAAAGCGAAGGCATCTCGAAGGAGAGGAAGCGCCTGCTGTGCCGGAGCTGATTGCTCGACACCCTCTTCGGTATCTCGCATCCCTGCTGTGTGTTCTTCTCGTGGAGCGGCTGTACCAGTTCGAGAGCTCAAGCGGAGAGCAGGCCCGCCTTGTGCTGGACCGTGCGGCAATCCTGGAGATGTTGGTCCCCTTCCTCCCCACCCAGGCCAACGAGGCCCGCCAGTCGGATGCTGTCGACGCCCAGGTCAATAACCTGCTCCGCTACGGTTTCCTGAAAAGGCTCAACGGAGATGATGACCGCCTTGAGGTGACCCGGCTTCTGAAGTACAAGATCGATGCCGACACCATCGCGGAAATGCGCCAGAAGCTGCTGGCCCAGGGGACAGTCGATGAATCCTGAGCTTTCGTTCACCGAGAGTCCGCCTGGGTTCCGACTGAACGCTGTTGAGCTGTACAACTGGGGGACCTTCACCCAGCAGGTCTGGCGCTTCCCCGTGGGCGGCGCGAACGCGCTCGTCACGGGGGAGATCGGCTCCGGAAAATCGACATTCGTGGACGCTCTCACGACCCTCCTGGTGCCTCCGCAGCGGATCACCTACAACAAGGCGGCGGGTGCGGAACGACGTGAACGAACGCTGCGCGGCTACGTCCTTGGAGAGTACAAGCGTTCCCGGGACGATGAATCCCCGGGCGCACGGCCCATCCATCTGCGCGACGAGGGGACGTACTCGGTCATCATCGCCAGCTTTGAGGACTCGCACGCTCGGCGGCTCCTCTCGCTGGCGCAGCTGTTCTGGCTGAAGGGCGGGGAGGTACAGCGGTCGTTCGTCGCCTCGGGCCGCCAGATGACCGTGCTATCGGACTTTTCCGCATTTGACGGTGACGGCGTCGCCTTCAAGAAGCGCCTCCGCCTGCAGGGCGCCACCGAGGTTTTCGACACCTTCTCTGAGTACGCGACCGCCTTCCGCTCGACCTTGGGAATCACCGAGAAGGCGCTGGACCTGTTCTACCAGACCGTTTCGATGAAGACCATCGGTGACTTGGATGACTTCATCCGCAACCACATGCTCGAGCCTACCCAGGCCAGGGAAAGGGTCGCCAGCCTCCTGGCAAACTACGAGAACCTTCGCATTTCTCACGACGCGGTAGAGCGCGCTCGGCGCCAGCGGGAGGCTCTCCTTCCCATCGCCGCCGAGGGGAAGGAGCTCAAAGCGCTGGAATCTGCCATTGAAGAGCTTCGCGGCATGCTGGACGTGCTGCCGTTCTACGTTCTTTCTCTCATGGTCCCTCTCCTGGGAGGGAAGAAGGCGGAGCACGAGGTGGAGTTGGGGCGCATCCGCGAGGAGCAGCGCGACACCGACGCACGCCTGGAGGCCGAGCGAGATCACGAGGCCAGCGTCCGGGCGGCGATCGAACAGTCCGAGGTCGGCCGTCGCATAACGGAAATCGAGCAACGCTCCCGGCAGCTCGCGGCAGAGCGGGACCACAGGAGAGAGCGTGACGCGGTTTACCGCGCTCTCGTGGAGGGGCTGTCCTACACCATGCCAGTCGATGCCCGGTCCTTCGATGAGAACCTGCAGCGGTCCAAAGCGGATGCGCGCACACTCCAAACCGAGCGCGGCAAACTGGAGGATGAACGAGACGAGCTGCGGAGCACGCTGAAGGCCCAAGCGGCGGAGGCCGAAGAGCTGCGCCGCGAAATCGCCTCGCTGCGCACGCGAGCGTCCTCCCTGCCATCGTGGAGCCTCGACTTGCGCCGGTCGGTGCTCGACGCGGTGGGAGCCAAAGAGGACGACCTGCCTTTTGCCGGTGAGCTGATCCACGTGAAGGACTCCGAGCGCGCGTGGGAAGGCTCTGCGGAAAGGATCCTGCGCTCCTTCGGTCTGAGCTTGCTCGTCTCTGAGAAGTACTACCGGCACGTAAGCCGTTACGTACGCGGAGCGAACTTGGGAAACCGCCTGGTCTACTTCAGGGTTCCGGCGGAAGTCTCGGGCGTTCCACGCCTCCGCGCAAACAGCCTTGTACGCGCGCTGGAGGTTAAAGGCGATTCACCGTTTCGTCCGTGGCTGGAAGCCGAGTTAGGCCGACGGTTCGACCTCGCTCGGTGTGACACGCTGGAGGAGTTCTACCGGGAAACCGAGGCTGTGATGGCGGAGGGACTCGTGAAGATGTCCCGAGTGCACCACGAGAAGGACGATCGGCCCAAGGTCGCCGATCCGCGGTACTTCATTCTGGGGTGGTCCAACCGTGAGAAGATTCGCCTCCTCTCGGACGACTTATCGGCTCACCAGGTCACCATGGAGAAGATCGGCTCACGGCTGCGAGCGGTCGAAGACGCGCTGGCCCTTCGGGAGACGCGCGTCGGCGACCTCCTTCGTCTCTCAATGATCACGGCCTTCGGCGAGATCGATTGGCAGTCGGCGGCAAGCGAGATCGAGGATCTGCGTGTGGAGCGAGAGCGACTTGAGGGCGCCTCTGACCAACTGGTGCAGTTGCGCCGGTCTCTGGAGGCGGTGCGCCAGGAAGTGGCGCGTCTCGGCGCCGAGCATGACCGATTGGTGCGACGCATCGAGTCCCTGGAAGGCGAGGTCTCGCGGCTTGCACAGCGGCTGGAGTCGGCTCGAACGAATCTGTCAAGCCTGGATGGCCGCACCCGCGATCGGTTCTTTCCAGTGCTTGACGGCCAGGTAGGCACGGATCGGCCTGACTATGCGGCATTGGAGGGGGGATGGCAGGAGAAGGCCAGGGGTCGCTTGGATTC
The DNA here is from genome assembly GCA_049514475.1 of Spirochaetia bacterium. Classification (GTDB taxonomy): domain Bacteria; phylum Spirochaetota; class Spirochaetia; order SZUA-6; family Fen-1364; genus Fen-1364. Next base: position 9,758 of record JBEKVA010000014.1, on the reverse strand, counting down.
CCGGCGGGAGACGGCGCTAAGGAAGGAGCGTGATGTACGCGGATCAGTCGTGCGTCGGATGCAAGAGTTCAGGACCTCTTTTCCTGAGGCCTCTGCGGACCTGTCCGCCGAAGCGGCGTTCCTCGATGACTACCTTGCGCTTTTGTCTCGCCTCGAACGCGACGATCTGCCCGCCTACGAACAGCGCTTTCGAACCCTGCTTCGCGAAAGCACTCTGAACGACATCGCGTTGTTCCAGCAGCAGTTGGAGAACGATGCGGCCGAGATCCGCGCGTCCATCCAGGATATCAACCGTTCCCTGCGGGACGTCGAGTATGACCCGGGCACCTACCTCATGCTGTCCTGCGACCGGAGTGAGGACCAAGAGATCCGCGACTTCCGCGCGGACCTGCGGCGGTGCCTGGAAAACACGATGGTGGACGAGGAGCTGTACAGTGAAGCGAAGTCCCTTCAAGTCAAGGGGTTGCTGGACCGGTTTGCAGGCGGCGCTCCGGCGGATCGCGGCTGGACGGATCACGTGACTGACGTGCGATCGTGGTTCAGCTTTACCGCCAGTGAACGCTACCTGGAGGACGACTCGGAGAAGGAGTTCTACTCGAGTTCCTCGGGAAAGTCGGGCGGCCAGAAAGAGAAGCTCGCCTACACGATCCTTGCCTCGGCGCTGGCGTATAAGTACGGGCTGGGGCGCCGACAGGCCGGCGGGGGGTTTAAGCTCGTGGCCATTGATGAGGCTTTTGGCCGGGGTTCCGAGGAGAGTACGCGCTACGGCCTGGAGCTGTTTGGCAAGCTCGATCTGCAGCTCCTTCTTGTGACTCCACTACAGAAGCTGTCAGTCATTGAGGGCTACGTGGGCACGGTGCACTTTGTCGCCAATCCTGAGGGGCGTTGTTCGGTGGCCAGGACTCTCACCATCGAGGAGTACCGCCGAGAGCAGCAGGAGCGCCTTGGAAGACGTGAGGCGGCCCCGGGGAGAGAAGCGGGGCCAGCCGAGGTGATACCGGCCGGCATGGCGGAGCAGGATGGTCAGTCCTGACGCCATCCGTCGCTGGGCGGAGCGCCGGTACCCTGGGTACCTTTCCAGGCTCGTGCTTGGTGGGGACATGTTCCCGCTCGACCTCCGCTTCGGCAAGGTGAAGCCAGGCGAAGCGGCCGCACGTTACAAGGAGCTTCGCGGCGAACTGGCCGAGCTGCGCTCCCGTTCCGACGAGTCGGGCCGGCTCTCCTACCACGTGGAGTGGGAGGAACGAAATGACCGCCTTGCCGGAAACCAACGTCTCCCGCGACGGGTCTATTTCCCGGATGCCGCATCGTTCCTCGGCTTCCTGGAAAAAGGCGAGGAAACGAAGCGCTTTCTCGTGGATGTCAGCACCATCCTCGCCGCATTCCCCGCCCTCAAATCATGGGTCGCCCGCTATCCCGAGAAGGTCGCCGCCGCGTCGGGCTTGTGGCAGGATCTAGTGAAGGTTCTGCAGTGGTTCGAACATCACCCGCGGCCTGGTGCCTTCGTCAGGGAAATCCCCGCGGTGGAGGACACGAAGTTCATAGAGCGAAATCGATCACTCCTTCGCGAACTGCTGGACCTCGTCCTTCCCCTGGATTCGGTGAATCGCGACGGACAAACCTTCGAAGAACGCTTCGGACTTCGCCAGCCGGAGAGTCTGGTTCGCGTCCGCTTCCTCGACCGCGCTATCGCGGCTCGATACCTCTCGGGAATCGAGGAGCTCGCGGTGTCCGCCAGGGAGCTTGCGCGGATGGGCTTCCCCGAGGTCGCGGTTGTCATCATCGTGGAAAACAAGGCGAGCTTCACGAATCTGGACGTGCTCCTTTCCCTACCGGAGATCCCAGGCGCGCTGGCCATCTTCGGCTCGGGGTTCGCGACCCTTGCGTTCAAGGAATGCCGCTGGATGGGTCAGAGGAGAGTCCTGTATTGGGGTGATATCGATACGCACGGGCTCAGGATTCTTGCCGGCCTGCGGAGGCACTTCCCCAACGTGGAGTCCATTCTCATGGACCATGAGACGTTCGACCGGTTCCCGGGCTTCCGTTCGACATCTCCTCCCGACGCTCCCGGGGCTCCGACAGGCCTGACCTACGCTGAACAGGAGCTCTACACACACCTTACGGGAATGGCCACCGGCAACCGATTGGAACAGGAACGGATACCGGGGTGGTGGGCGTCTGCCCGGATTCCCGACCTTCTCGGGCTGAGCCATGAGACGTAATAGCGAATCGGCGCGAAACAACCGCTATTAGGTGGGACTTTCTCTGGTCACGTCTTTATAGGGCCTTCCGTCATCCTTCTGCGACATGAACTTACCGTCTGACCGATCTCTCTTGATCCAACGGTCGATCTTGTCGTTCTTGGGAATCGCTATAAGCACGAGCAAAGCAGCCTCGCTCTCTCTTGTCCCCCTCGATGAGCTGAGGCGGCGTCTGAGAGGAGACGATGTTGCTCGCGATTAGCGACGCAAGCGTTCTTGTGGACATGGCAGACACCTACTTCCTGGGGCTTCTCACCAAGCAGCAACTGGGCAACAATGCTGAAGGGAGATGACGGCGGCTGTTTGACTTGAAAACCGGTCGGTAGACAAGTAAGATCATGCATATGGGCAATAGAAGCACCGATCTCGTTTTCGAAGTCGTTCAAGAACAGGATGGTGGATTCGTCGCGGAATGCCTCAGCGAGAATATCATAACGGAAGCGGACAGCTGGGAGGAACTCAGGAAGAACGTTACCGAATCGGTGTCAGCCTTCTTTTTTGATGGTACGCCGCCTGAACGAGTTCGACTTCATCTAGTTCGTGACGAGGTCTTCACAGTGGCATGAAGCTTCCCCGGGACCTTCACATCAGAGAATTGCAATTCCAGACCACAAACGCCTTCGCCTGGGAACGTTGAACGCCATTCTCAGGGCTGTTGCTTCACACAAGCATATGCAGAAAGGCGCAATCACCGCACTTTTTTCAAGGTAATCGTTCGTGCATGCGGACTCTCCGGTTTCGCATGAAGGCAACGGTCACCCTTGCTGCTCGCTCGTATCAGGATTCCAAATCCAACGGTGGCCTGCGCTTGACATCTTTCGCGTGAGCGGGCGCAGCGGAAAGCCCGCAGCCGCCCCACCAGGCGGCCCCCACCGATAGCACCCCGCGCCGCCCGCCAAGCCCGCCCGCCCCCGGCGAGGACTTGCAGCGGAGCACGTCTTAGGCGGCAGGCGTTGGAGCCGCGAAGCGGCGAAACGCCGAGAGCCCGACCCGCCCGCCGCCTCGCGCGGCCGCCCCCCACTCCCCTCGCGTCTCCCATCCCCTGTCGCAAACCGCCCCTCCCGGGTGGGGCACGCCCATCTTCTCTTTTTTTCGCCGCCCCTCTTCTTAACTGTCACTATTAGTGTTATATTTACGTCATGATTGGAGACATGCATGGACATGTACAATATCGATAACCTGGCCAGCCTCAGCGGCCTCTCCCGCAGGACCATCCACTACTACGTCCAGCGGGGCCTGCTGGAGCCCCCCGAGGGCGGCGGCAGGGGCTCCTACTACACGGAGAGCCACCTGCGAGCCCTGAAGAGGATCGCGGAACTGGCCGCCCAGGGGGTGCCCCTCATCCACATGAAGGCGCTCCTGGAGGGAGAGAAGGCGGGCCCCTTCAGCGCCCTCGGCGTCCCGTCAGCCATCGGCGCCCCGGCACCCCAGGGCGACCCCCAGCAGTTGCCGCCCGGCGCCCCCGCACCGCTGCCGACCCCCGGCATCCAGGTGGCGAGCGTGGACAAGGCGGCCCTTGCCCCCGGCATAGAGCTTACATGGGCGCCTGGCGCGCTGACACTCGCGGAGGTCCAGGCGGTTGCATCGTTTACACGGGGTTTGATCCAGAGGAGGAACGGAAATGACTAACACGGCTGAGAGAATCGGAATGGTGGTCCTCGGCGAGCACGGAGAGGCGCTGCGCCCCGTGGCCCTCACGGGGGTGCGGGTGCGCGTGGAGCTGCGCGGCCTGGCCGCCCGCACGGTGCTGACCCAGACCTTCCGCAACACGGAGACGGTGCCCATCGAGGCCCTGTACTGCTTCCCCCTGGAGGAGGGCTCCACGGTGTGCGCCATGCGCGTGCGCGCCGGCGGCCGCACCCTGGTGGCCATTGCGGAGGAGAAGGAGAAGGCATTCAAGAGTTATGACGATGCGATGGCGGCCGGCCACGGCGCCTACCTCCTGGACATGGAGCGCCAGGACATCCTGGCCCTTTCGGCAGGCAACCTCACCCCCGGCCAGGAGGCCGAGGTGGAGATCGTCTCCGTGGCGGCCCTCCCCGTTGCCGATGGCGTTCGCCGCTTCCAGCTTCCCACCACGGTGAGCCCCCGCTACGCCCCCGCGGGCGCGGACCCCGTGGACATCGACCGCATCTCCCCACCGGTCATGGGCGCGGTCCCCTACCGCCTGCAGCTCGAGGTGCGCGTGCTCTCCGAGCCTGGCCTGGAGATCCGAAGCCCCTCCCACGAAATCACTATTGGCGATGCGGAAGGCTGGCGCGTTGTCACCCTGGCCCGGGAGGCCACCGAGCTTGACCGCGACTTCATACTGGAGACGGTGAGCGCGGCCAGCCAGGTGCCGCAGTGCCTGGTGAGCCGGCATGCCAACGGGGAGCGCGCCGCGCTGCTGCGCCTGTTCCCCGAGCTCGATGTGCCTGATCCCGCCGCCGCCCAGCCGCCCCTCGAGGTGGTCTTCATGGTGGACTGCTCCGGCTCCATGCAGGGCTCTTCTATAGAAGAAGCCCGCAAGACCCTCGACCTTTCCTTGAGGGCCATGTCGGAGGGGGATCGATTCAATATCGTGCGATTCGGCAGCTCCATGGTGAGCTGGCAGCCTGCCCCCGCGGCCTACAACACGCGCACCTTCGACCAGGCGGTCTCCTGGGTGAAGAACATGGAGGCGGACCTCGGCGGCACAGAGCTTCTCCCTGCCTTCCAGCAGGTGAGCGCGATGCCCCTGGCGGCAGGCGCTCACCGCGATGTCATCCTCATCACCGATGGCGAGGTCTCAAACCCCGACGAGGTGCTGGGTGTCGCAACGGCGCACCGCGGGCGGCAGCGCGTGTTCAGCTTCGGCATTGGGTACGGGGCAAGCTCGCACCTGGTGAAGGGCGTGGCACGCGCCTCGGGCGGCGCCTCCGAGATGATACAGCCGGGGGAGAAGATCCAGCCCCAAGTGCTGCGGCAGTTCTCCCGGCTCGGGCAGGCGATGGTGGAAGGCCTGGCGGTGCACTTCAGCGGGGTGAAGGTGGAGGTGGCAGCCGCGGACGGCACCCTCCCTCCCCTCTTCGAAGGCGACAGCTTCGTGGTGTTCGCCAGGGTGTGGGACGTGGCGCCGGGCGCCGAGGTGGAGCTCACGGGAAAAGTCGGCGGCAGGCCGTATTCCTGGAAGGCGCCGCTCACCGACCTGGGACAGGATGACACAATCCCGTGCCTGTGGGCTCGCCAGAGGATCCGCATGCTGCAGGAAGGGGAAGCTGGCGGGACCGGAGGCTCGAACCAGAGCGCGAGGCGCACGGCGAACGCGGCCGCGGAGATCGTCGAGCTTGGCATCAAGTACAACCTTCTCACCGATGCCACGAGCTTCGTGGCAATCGAGGAGCGAGACCTGCAGGACCGCACCACCGAGCGCGCACAGATGCGCCGCGTGCCCATCATGCTGACAAAGGACTGGCACGGGACGGACTCTATGATCAACGCGGCCGCGCCCGCTGGGTACGCGAGCATGGAGATGGCGAAGGCACGCCAGGCACCTTCCGGAATGGGGCGCGCGAAGAAGGACATGCGGCTCTCTCCGCTGCCCATGCGCGCCGACATGGCCTTCGGCGAGGAGCTCTCCCGCAAGAGCATGCCCCAGGAGGACCCCTGGTACTTCCGGCTCCTTGCCACCCAGGACTCAGAGGGCGCCTTCGAGGGCTTCGAAATCCTCGCCGAGGTGCTCGGCAAGAAGGTGAGGGAGCTGGAGAAGCTGGCTGCCTCTCTCGAGGGGACCGACAAGGCGCTTCGGCAGAAGGCACTGGCCACGTGGCTGTCCGTGATGCTGCTGAAGAAGGACGCGGATGCTGCCGTACTCAGCAAGCGCGCCGTTCAGAAAGCGGAGAAGTGGCTGGCGAAGAACGCAGCCTCTCTCACGGTGAACGGCCAGCCGCTCGCGGAGTACTGGAAGTAAGGGAGCGCGGGGCACCGCAGGTGCGGCGCCCCATGACTCGGGCCAGGATTTGGCGCCATCAGGACCGCTGCGCGGCTGGTGGCGCCTTCGCTTGTCTGGAGCAAAAGACGCAAGCGCTGTGTTATCGACGACGTCTTTTTGGTCATGAGCAGAACCACGCGCCCTCACGTCCGCGGCATGACCAAGCCTCACCAGAAGAGCGCCACCGCGTTGACCGCAGAAACGCTTGGCGATAAGATTGAAAGTGAGAATGGAGAATGCATGAAGACATTCAATGCCTTCATCGAGTGGGACCCGGAGACAAAGCTCTATATAGGGACTGTTCCTGGTCTGCCCGGCGCGCACACGCAGGCAGCGACCTTGGATGAGCTCCGGCCTCGTCTGCGGAGGTGATCGAGCTCTGCCTCGAGGAGATGGGTGACGCTCGCGATGATCTTCCGGTGTTTGTTGGCATTCAGCAAATCGAGGTGACCATGTGAGCCGACTCCCCATTGTCGACTATCAGACAATGGAGAGAATCCTCCTCAACATCCAGGACACGATCTGGCCCGCCCTCTTACGCGCGAAATACTACGCGAAATCGAAATGACAATCGAAGAGTTTGTCGAAAAGCTCCGCACAATTTGATTCCCACCAGCACCTGTCCCTTGGGCTTGGATTTATTGCTCAGTGGTATTATCAGTACTGGTAATATCATTACTGGAGGCTGTCATGCGCGTGACATCCAAAGGACAGGTGACTATCCCCCAACGAATCAGGGAAAGACTCGGAATTGCTCCCTATTCAGAGGTCGACTTTATTGAAGAGGGAGGAAAAGTGTACTTGAGGAAAGCAGGATCCAAAAAAGCATATATCAAAAACCTGCGGAGCGTCCGCGGCAGCGCAACAATCAAGATGACGACTGAGGAGATCATGCGCCTGACGCGAGGCGGCTGATGGAAGGTACCCTTGTGGACTCCAGCGTCATCCTGGACATCCTCGCGGATGACCCTCGGTGGTATCCATGGTCTGAGGAACAGCTGGCGCGGGCAAAGTGGAAAGGATATCTCTATCTGAACCCGATAATCTGGACAGAGATTTCGATAGGCTTCCAGCGGATTGAAGAGCTCGAGGAAGTGCTTGGAAAACTCGATATGCACCTGATTGCTATCCCCAGGGAAGCTCTGTTCTTGGCCGGTAAAGCCTTTGTAAAATACAAAATGCGCAGAAGGACGAAGAACGTTCCCTTGCCCGACTTCTTTGTGGGGGCTCACGCCGCCATTGAATCACTTCCGCTTTTAACACGGGACCCGGGACGCGTACGCACCTATTTCCCGGCAGTCAAGCTGATTACTGTTGAAAGTGCACGGTGAGGACAGCCGCCGCACGAGGAGTACCCTGCCGGTGGCTGCCCGTGCTTGAAGGCGCTCCTGGCGGGAGTGGCAAGTGCGCCCCGTTTCATGGGATATGAGCGCACCACCGCCCGTTGCCTTGTCGCCTTCCCTGCAGCAAAAGGATGCTTGCAGCAAAACGAAAGTATGTATAAACAGGAAAGGATCACGACGATGAAGGCGAAGATCCAGAAGTGGGGAAACAGCCTCGGCATCCGGATCCCAAGGTCTTTGGCGGAGGAAACATCCGTGGAGGATGATTCCCTGGTCGATATTTCAAGCGGGCCGATGGTCGGCGGTCATCGTTTCTCCCCAATCCTATAACGAAAAAGTCGGGCTCTGCCTTTGTTGCCCCATCACGAGCCAGATGAAGGGGTACCCATTCGTGGTGAAACTGCCCGCGGTGCAGGAGATCGCTGGAGTCGTTTTATGCGATCAGGTGAAAAGCCTGGACTGGAAGGCACGCGGGGCAGCCTTGATCGGGACTTTGCCGTCCCTGGCTGTAAAGGAAATACAGGCCAGGATTCTGGCCCTCATCAAATAACTTCCCCGCCACGGAAATAGAGTCCCCACAATGACAGCGTCGAACCGCGGCACATCGGTCGGATCAGAAACGAACGAGGCCACCGACAGCCGGGCGTCGAGGCGGGGTGCGTGAAGCTGAGCTTGGTTTTGTCACGGCCGGACGCGAACGCGACGTCGGGCATCAGGCCACCGGCGCGCCCCAGGCACGCAGGCGCGACTCGATGAAGTCCAGGCACTGCTCGTGCTCGGCCTTGCCGCGGCCAGTGACGGCCAGGGGTTCGCCGAACTCCATGTGGACTGCGCGGTCGCGGTGGATCGGGCCGAAACCGTGGAAGACGCCGCCGGATCCCCAGAAGTCGGTCTTCACCGCGACGGGAACCAGCCCGACGCCTGCCCTGGCGGCCAGCTTGACCCCGAGGCTGTTGAACCGGGACCTGTCGAAGAGGTCCTGTCGCGTACCCTGGGGAAAAACGATCACCGAGATTCCCGCGGCAAGCCGCGCGCAGCCTTCGCGAATGACGACCTCCAGGTCGGCGCGGGCATCTGTGCGCGACACCGAGATAGGGTTTCGCGAGCGCATGATCGGTCCCCAGAAGAAGCCGTGCAGGAGCTTTTCTTTCACCACGTAGGTCACCGGCTTCATCGGAACAATCAGGCCGGGGAGGACGAGTGTCTCCATGGTGCTCATGTGGTTTGAGACGAACACAAGCGGTCCTTCAGCCCTTCGCACCCTGTCCATGCCCTCGATGTGGAAGCGGGCCTTGCAGCGCTCGAGATTGCTGATGATCTCCCGCGAGCTTGCCGCCCATGCCTCGTCGTCGTAGCGATTCGCAAGAGCGAGGGCGCGGCTCCGCAGGATCGTCGAGATGAAGTGAGAGTAGACACTCCACCGGGAGCCGAGCAGAATGTATTCACTCAAGGCGCGCTTAATGCCGGGGGAGGTGGCATAGCCGTCGCCGGGAAAATAGTCTCTCATGCCCCCAGTGTACAGCACGTGTCCAGCGGAGCCATCGCGAAGGGGAAGCGGCTGCGGAAGAATGCTCCTTTCTCATGGTGAGCGGCCAGGCGCCTTTCTTGCCAAATGCGGGACAAGCGACCGGTTCTCACGGGTCGTTTCAATGGACATGTGCATGTTTCAACGACCTCGCATCCGCAACCCGTGCTGCACCCGTTCAGCCGGCGTGTTTGACTATGATATCACTATTTGATATCATATGAGCAGGCACAGGCGTACACTGGTGGCATTGCTGCGGCACCCGCGGCCGGCCAACCTGAGGTGGGCGGACATCGAGAGCCTCCTGGTGCATTTGGGCGCCATAGTGAGAGAAGGGAAAGGCAGGCATCGACACTGACGAGCCCGTGAGAGGGGGAGGCGATTGATCACATACAAGGGATATGCCGGCCAGGTTGATTTTGATGCGGATTCGGACATGTTCGGCGGCACGGTGGTAAACGCAAATGTCTTAATTTCGTTTGAAGGACGCAACGTTGCCGAGCTCCGAAAGTCATTCAGAAACGTTGTCGACATGTACCTGGCGGACTGCAGCAGGGCAGGCAGGCCACCGGAGAAGCCTTACAGCGGAACCTTCGTTGTGCGCGTGGATCCGGAGATCCATCGTCGCGTGGCCCTGAAGGCCGCCGCTGACAGAAAGTCAATGAACAAATACGTTGAAT
>JBEKVA010000013.1:0-22721 GCA_049514475.1 Spirochaetia bacterium | reverse complement strand
GCACAACCTCCTGGGACGCCGGGCCGACATCTACGGGATGCTGGGCGTCATGAGGACTCTCTGCATCACCGCCTTCCCCGTGCTCACCATGAGGCTGCTGGCAGAAGAGCGGCACATGGGGACCGACCAGCTGCTGCTCACCTCCCGGCTTTCCGTGATCGACATCGTGGTCGGGAAGTACCTTGCCGCGCTGTGCGTGCTCCTGCTCACGCTCCTGGCGAACGGCCTCTACGTCGTCATTCTCTTCATCTATGGCGAGCCAACCCTTGGGGCAATCCTCGGATCCTACGGGGGATTCTTTCTCCTGGGCGCTGCCTTCACGGCCATCTGCCTTTTCGCCTCTTCTCTCACCGACAACCAGGTGACTTCCGCCATCGCCTCCTTCGGCATGCTCTTTGCGCTGGTCATCCTGGGCTCCCTTTCCTCGACGGTCGGCATCCCGGTGCTGAGGGACATCATCATGGCACTCTCGGTGACCACGCAGTTCGAAGAGCTGACCCGCGGGGTGGTTCGCGCGGGGCCGCTGGCCTACTACGTCTGCTTTGCCATCGGCTTTGTCTATCTCACGATCAAGGTCGTGGAAAGACGGCGCTGGAGCAGGACGGGCTGAGACATGAAAAACAGTCCCGGCCTCAGGCTCACCCTTCTCTCGATCCTCTCATCCCTCATCGTGGTCGGGATCCTGGTCTTCATCACGCTCCTCGCCTTCGAGGTGCCGTGGTCCTACGACATGACGCGCGACAAGCTGTTCACCCTTTCCGGCCAGACCCGCGAAGTCCTTTCCCGGCTGACGGGCAGGGTGGATATCGCGGTCGTTTCTCCCGCCGGAGCGGAAGACCCCATGACGCGCTCCCTGCTGGCCGAATATGCGCGGGCAGGCCGCGGCAGGGTCTTCGTCGAGTACGTGGATGCGGAAAGAAACCCCGGTGCGCTGGGCAGGTACCGCCTCGACGTGAAGGCCGTGCTGAACGGCTCGGTGATATTCGCAAGCGGGGAGCGCACGAAAATCCTCGCCGTCAGCTCCTTCTACCAGAAGACGCCCTCGGGGCTCGCATTCTCCGGTGAGCACCAGGTGACGGGGGCCATCACCTACGTGACCACCACGAATGTTCCCCGGCTGCTCTTCGTGGAAGGCCACGAGGAGGCGAGCATCGAGAAAGACCTCCCCACCCTCCGCCAGCGCCTGGAAGTGGAAGCCTACCAGGTAGAGAGGATCAACCTGCTGCGCCAGGCGGAGATCCCGCGGGATGCCGGGATGCTGATCATCCCCTCTCCCAAGCACGACTTCAGCCGGGAGGAGCTCGCCTCAATCGACGGCTATCTTTCCAGCGGCGGCAGGGCGATCTTCCTCCTGGATGTCCTGCCCGTCGGCCAGAGCATGACGAACGTGAAGGCGGCGCTCGCACGGCTCGGCCTGGGATTCGTGAACAACTTCACCGTGGAAGACAACCCGCGCTACTACTACTCCAACAACAAGCTGAACGTCATCCCCGCCATGGGGGTGCACGAGATCACGCAGGGCCTGCTGGAAAGAAAGATGTATGTGATCCTTCCCATTGCCATGGCGCTGCGCGAGCTGCCGCAGAAGGACGAGGCGCTGAGCATCGAGACGCTCCTGCAGACAACGGAAACCTCCTGGATCCGCACCGACGTGCGCATTACCAACACCTCCATGACAGTGAAGGACGAGCGGGGTCCCGCGGACGTAGCCTTCGCGGTCGTGAAGAACAACGCCTCGGTCAAGCAGCCGGACACCCGGGTGGTGGTCATCGGCAACTCCACCTTCCTGACGGAGAAGTTCATCGCCGCGCAGGGAAATCTCGATTTCTTCATCAACGCGGTCAACTGGGTGCAGGGATCCCGGGAGGTCAGCACCATCCGTCCGCGGGAGCTGAATGCCGATGCCCTTGACATCACGGGCAGGGACTTCATCAGGCTTGCCATCATCTCCATCGGGGCGCTGCCGCTGCTGGCCTTCGCCGCCGCGTTCCTCGTCTGGGTGCTGAGGAGAAACCTGTGAGGCAGGGCTGGAGAACCGCCGTCCTGGGGGCCGTGCTCCTCCTCCTTGCCGCGGCGTACATCGTCATACGGAATACCGCCCCCATCGAGAGAGCCCCGTACATTTTCGCCACCGGAGACGCGAGCGTTGTCGAGCTGTCCATCAGGAACCCCGAGACGGTCGTCAGTTTCGTGAAGAAGAACGGCGCCTGGGAGATGAGCTCTCCGGCATCCTACCGCGTGGATACGGAGAAGCTGTCGATCATCGAGAGGTTCCTCCTCCAGATGCCGGTGAAGAGGGTCATGCGGGAAGGCACCACCTCAGCGTACGGCCTGGAGACCCCGGAGATCACCGTGCAGTTCGCGATGAGCAACGGGTCGCGGCACACCCTCCTGGTGGGGAACCTCACGGAGAGCAAGGCACAGCGATTCGTCAGGGACCCGTCGCGCCCCTTTGTCTTCATCGTCGACATCGGCTCCATCTCTCAATTCGAAGGCTCGCTGGCTGCCTACCGCCTGAAGCAGATCTTCCAGGTCGACATGCAGAGCCTGAACACGGTCAGGCTGGAAAAAGGGCGGGAGACGATCATCGAGCTTGCCCGCAAGGACGAGCAATGGCGCATCGCCGCTCCCTTCAGCGCCGCCGTGAACGTCGTGGAGCTGAACGAGCTCCTTGTGAGATTGAGGGAGCTGAAAGCCGTCGACTTTGTCGAGGGGACGGCCCCTGACCTGGAGAAGCTCGGACTGGCGCCGAGTGCCTATACGCTGACCCTCAGGGACGATCGGAACGGGATGCAGACCCTCCAGTTCGGTCAGACCGAGGCGAACGGGTTCCTCTCCTTGCGGCCGGCAGGCGGCAGCGACATCATGAAGGTGCTGGCAAGCGACATCGACTTTGCGGGCTTCCAGCCGCAGAAGCTTCTGGGAGAGGCACCCCTGAGGGACACCATCGATAATGTGCGCAGGATCATCGTGCAGGAGGAAGGGGCAACAGCCGAGTTCACCGTTGACTCGGCGGCACAGCCTCCCGCGTACACGTACCGGGGGGCGCGCCTCGACGGCGGTGACTTCGTCACCTTCTACGTGAAGTGCATCAACCTCGTTGCCCAGGGGTACGAGAGGTGGGCCCCGCGAGGCACGGCGGAGCTCGTGCTGACCTGCGAGCTGAAGGATGGGAGCAGGAAGACCCTGGCGCTTTTCCCCCGGGACCCGAAGACGTTTTACATGCAGGTGAACGGGGGCGAGGTCCGCTTCTACACGGCCGCCGAGCAGGTTGCCCTTGTGCGCACATGGATGAAAAAGCTGATTTCAAGCACAAAATAGGAGGACGCCATGGGATTCACACTCGCGCTGGGCGCAAAAGCCCCGGATTTCACACTGCCGGCTACCGACGGCAAGACCTACGGTCTTTCCGATTTCCGGGATGCGAAGGTGCTCGTCGTCTTCTTCACCTGCAACCACTGCCCCTACGTGAAAGGAAGCGATGAGCTCACCCGGAGGGCAGCTGACACGTTCAAGGCGAAGGGCGTCCGATTCGTCGGGATCAACTCCAACAGCTCGATCACGCATCCTGATGACGATTTCGCCACCATGAAGACGCGCATGGCCGAGCACACGTTCCCCTGGGTCTACCTGCGCGACGAATCGCAGAAAATCGCCCTTGCCTACGGCGCGCTGCGCACGCCGCACTTCTACGTATTCGATGCGGAGCGGAGGCTCGTCTATACCGGACGCGGGGTCGACAATCCGAAGGAAACCTCGAAGATGACGGTCAACGACCTGGAGAACGCGCTGGAAGACCACCTGGCAGGCAGGAAGCTGCGCGCCGCCGTGACCAATCCCATAGGATGCAACGTGAAGTGGGAAGGCAAGGACGCGCACTGGATGCCGCCGGAAGCGTGCGACCTGATCCCGGCGAAGAGGTAGCGCCGGGCAGGTCCGCGGGCAGCGCCGCGGCTCAGTTCAGGACCGCCACGCCGACGATGCTCACGCCTCCGCTCGCAATCGTTTCATTGCCGGAGCCATCGAGATTCGCCCTGACGATATTCAAGGCGCTCGAATCGGTGACATACATCTTCCCGGCGGATGCGGCAGCAAACAGCATGAGCGCGGCGACGAAGAACATTCCAACTCAGGTATTTGGGGAAGTTCCTCCGACGCTTCCACCCAGCCTTTTGAACTCCTCGATCTCCCAGGCAGTTGCCGGGTGATACCATCCCCCGAACTGTGCCAGGTACCCGTTCGAGGCAGGTTCCTGAGCGAGCCTGCCGCCGTTTATCCGAAATCCCTTCAGCCGTGACGGGTTCTCTGAAATGACGAGGATGAAGTCGCAGCGAGGATGCCCGCTCCACTGCCTGTTTTTCGCATAGACTGAGATCAATGGTCCCCCCCCTCACCGAAGCCAATGACTATACACTTGTGTAGTATGTGTCAAGAGGAAGGATCGCGGCGAGCTTCGCCGTTCCTGTACGGCGTTCCTTCCAGCGGCAGCCGCGTCCTCAGCTTCCCGTCCTTGGCGTGATACGCGCCGGCAACGGCAGCCGCGGTGGGGATGGTGCTGATCTCCCCGATGCCCTTTGCGCCGTAGGCCGCCGCCGAGACCCCTCCGTCGACCGCGCTGCCAGGTCCCGCTTTTCTGACCACGATGGTTTCCACTGGCGGCACGTCCTTCGCGCGCAGGAGCCCGAGCTGGCCGAAGCGCATCGTGGGAACGCAGTCGTGCAGGGGGAAATCCTCGGTCAGCGCGAAGCCCAGACCCATGACCACCCCCCCTTCCACCTGGCCCTCGAAGGCAAGCGGATTGACCACCAGGCCCGAGTCGTGGGCGGCAATGACCTTCTGCACCCGGTCATCGGGACCGAGGAGCGCAAGCTGGCATGCGTAGCTGTACGCGACATGGCGCACCGGCTCATCGCTCTCTTTGTCGATGGGGTCGGTCACGGCGGTATATTCGCCGCTGAAATCCCTGCCGGCAAGCAGAGGCAAGAGGTCCCCCGCGGAGGGCCGGGGCCCTGGCAGCGCATCGAGGGCCGCGACGCATGCGCGGCGGCACGCTTCCCCGGTGATCAGCGTCTGGCGGGAGGCGGTGGTGGTGCCGGAGTCCGGCGTCGCGGCGGTGTCGGGGAGAACGACCAGCACGCGCTCAGGTTCAAGGGCGAGCAGCTCGCACACGATCTGCGTGAGCACGGTGGCAATCCCCTGCCCGATGCACGCGGCGCCGCTCTTCACCTCGACGCGATCGACGGAAAAGCTCAAGTGGCACCTGCCGATGTCGGGGTGCCCCATGCCCAGGCCGGTATTCTTGAAGCCGCACGCCAGCCCGGCAGGACCGGGGGCTGCCTCGTACTGCTCCTTCACCGCAAGCAGGCACTCCACGATCGCGGTGTCAGGCCCGGCCCGCTGCCCGTTGGGAAGGAGGTCTCCGGGCCGCACGGCATTTCTATACCGGATCTCCCACGGGGAGATGCCCGCTTTCACCGCCAGCTCGTTCAGCGCGCTCTCCAGGGCGAAGGTGACCTGCGGCACGCCGAAGCCGCGAAAGGCTCCTGCCGGCGGGTTGTTGGTGTACACGGCAACCCCATCCACGTCGATGCTCGGGTACACGTACGGGCCGCCGGCATGGGTGACCGCGCGGTGCAGCACGGGGCCGCCCAGGGACGCATACGCCCCCGTGTCGGCAACGATCCGCGCTGAAAGGCCCACGAGCTTCCCGCCGGCGTCACATCCGACACGCAGCTCGATAGTCATTGCGTGGCGCTTCACGTGGACACGGGTGCTTTCTTTCCTTCCGAGGGTGCACTTCACAGGCCGATGCGAGAGCCAGGCGAGAAGTGCCGCCGTGTGCTGCACCGTCTGGTCTTCCTTGCCGCCGAAGCCGCCGCCGACATACGCGGAGACCACGCGCACCTTCTCCCGCGGGAGACCCAGCGTATCGGCGACATACCGCTGGCCGTCATACACATTCTGCTCGCCCGTCCTGACAAGGACCACACCGTCCGCGTCAGGCGGGTATGCAAGGGCGCTCTCGGGTTCCATGAACGCGTGATCCGTCGGCGGGGTTGTGAAGGTAGCGGTCACGACGTGCGCCGCCCCAGCCAGTGCCGTCTCCACATCGCCGCGCTTCACCCGCAGGCGCGAGAGGACATTGCCGCCGGGGTGAAGTGCCGGCGCCCCGGGGGCAAGGGCCGCCTGCGGTGAGCGCACGGGATCGAGGACTTCCCACCGGGCAGCGATGAGGCCCAGCGCTTCAGCGGCGCGCGCGGGGGATTCCGCGGCCACCAGGGCAACGGCATCGCCTACGCAGCGAGTCTCTTCGCCCACCGCAACGAGTGTCGGCCAGTCGGGAATGACGCTGCCGGTGTAGCGATTGCCGGGAATGTCCTGCCACGTTGCAACCATGGCAACTCCGGGCAGGGCCCGCGCCGCCGATACGTCGAGGGAAAGAAGCCGCGCCCGGGGGTGCAGGGCGCGCAGCGCGGCGCCATGAAGCATGCCCGGCGCGCGCAGGTCATCCACGTACGCCGCCTCTCCGCGCGCCTTGGTCACCGCATCCACGCGGCGCAGGCGCGCGCCGATGCCGGAGGGGGAGGCCGCTGGAGGACGGTCGGCGCTCACCGCATCGCCCTCCCCTCTTCGACGGCGGGCGGCAAGCAGGATCCCCTGCACGATGCGGGCGTAGCCGGTGCAGCGGCAGAGGTTGCGGCGAAGGGAGGCGCGCGCCTCTGTCTCCGTGGGACCGGGATTTTTGTCCAGCAGCGCTTTCGCGGCAAGGACCATGCCCGGCGTGCAGAAGCCGCACTGCACGGCGCCCGCGTCCGCGAATGCATTCGCGTACAGGTCAAGCTCGGGGCGCGCAATACCCTCGATGGTCACGATGCTCCTGCCCGCCATTCGCTCGATGGGAAGCGTGCAGGATGTCAACAGTGCCCCGTCAACGAGCACGGAACAGGCGCCGCACACCCCTTCTCCGCAGGCGTTCTTCGCGCCCACGAGGTGAGCCTCCTCGCGCAGCCAGGAAAGCAGTGTGCTTCCCCCCTCGGCCTGCACCGGAACGCCGTTGAGAATGAAACTGACCATTACGCGGGGGAGATTACTCCCTGCCGGTACTTTCAGCAACAAGGGCCTACGCATCGGTAGCCCGGCGCGGCCATTGATACAGTTCTGTAGCCTGGCATGCCTGGTTTTCTATGCCGCGGAACATTTCCGCGGCCATTTCCTTGATCAGTATGAAATTATCACCCGCCGGAGCCCGGGCGGCACTGGCACGTTTCTTGCAGATCAGTACGAAGCAGGAATGGAAATACTTGGCAAGGCATTGTATCGTGTCCCCACCGTGAAAAAGGCACCGCCGAGAAACGCCGCGGCCGGCAGGCAGCAAATGCGCATCGCGATGAACGTCCTCCTGCCCCTGGCAGCGGTCGTCATTGCGCTGGCAATCGGGGCCGTCATGCTGGTGCTGTTGAAGGCGAATCCCCTTGCCGCATATGCCGCGCTTGTCCGCGGCGCGGTAGGCACGCGCTTTGGCCTGACCCAGACGCTGGTGAAGGCCACGCCCCTGCTCACGGTGGGACTGGGCATCTGCATCGCCTTCCGCGCGAACGTCATCAACATCGGCGGAGAAGGCCAGATCATCGCGGGCGCCCTGGCGGCGGCGTGGTTCCCCCTCACCTTTTCAACGCTTCCCGGCGTGCTCCTCATTCCCGCGACGATGATCATCGGGTTCCTCGCCGGCGCGGCGTGGGGCTTCATCCCCGGGATCCTCAAGGCGCGCCTGCGGGTGAACGAAATCCTCAGCACTATCATGATGAACTCCATCGCGCTGCAGCTCATGAACCTGCTTCTGCAGGGCCCGCTCATGGACCCCTCGGGGGTTGCCGCGCGGACGTTCCTCGCGCAGTCCGCCCAGCTTCCCCAGCAGGTATGGCTGGCGCGGCTGGTCCCCCGCACCCTCCTTCACGCCGGGGCAATCGTGGCGGTGCTGCTCGCCGTGCTGGTGTATTTCTTTCTCTGGCGAACGACACTTGGCTACAACATCAGGGCCGTCGGCCTGAACCCCGACGCATCCCGCTACTCGGGCATCAACGTGCCCGTCTACCAGGCGCTCTCCATGACGCTGGCCGGCGGCTTTGCCGGTCTTGCCGGGGTGATGGAGGTCATTGGCGTTCAGCATCGCCTGCTGGAGGGGCTCACCAGCGGCTACGGGTTCACGGGCATCGTGGCCGCGCTCCTGGGCAACCTGCACCCGCTGGGCATCATTCCCGCATCGATCCTCTTCGGAGGACTGCTGGTGGGCGCCGACACGATGCAGCGCGCCGTGCAGGTGCCATCGTCCCTCGTGACGGCGCTGCTGGGACTCGTGGTGCTCTTCGTTTCCGGGTCTGCCCTCTGGGCGCGCCGCTGGGCCGCGCGGCAGCGCGCGACGGTACAGGACGAGCGGGAGGAGGAGGCGTGAAAGGCGTCTTCTCCCTCAACGTCATCACCGGGATACTCAACACCATGATCGCCCTTGCCACCCCGTTCCTCTACGCGGCACTCGGGGAGACTATCGCGCAGAGCTCGGGGGTGGTGAACCTCGGCGTCGACGGCATCATGCTGCTCAGCGCCTTCGCCGCGTTCTACGTCGCGCTGACGACCGGCAGCCTCTGGCTCGGCCTGCTCACCGCCGCCCTTGTCGGCCTGCTGCTGGGCCTGCTCATGTCCTTCGTGAGCGTCACCCTGAAGGCGGAGCAGGGGGTGAGCGGCATCGGGCTGTACATGTTCGGGCTGGGCATGTCGAGCCTCCTGTTCAAGGTCCTCATCGGCACCGTGAAAACGGTGATCGGTTTCCCGCCGGTGCCCATCCCGCTGCTGGCGGACATCCCCTTCATAGGGTCGATTCTCTTCCGCAACAGCATTCCCGTGTACGGGGCTTTTCTCCTTGTGCCGGTAGTGTGGTGGATGCTGGAGAAGACGACCCTCGGGCTGCGCATCAAGTCGGTAGGGCAGAACCCCGCCGCGGCGGACTCCCTGGGAATCAGCGTGAACCGCATCCGCTATTTCAGCGTCTGCCTGGGGGCCACCCTCGCAGGGGTTGCCGGCGCCTCGCTTTCCATATCACTTTTGAACCTCTTCCAGGACAATCTCACCGCGGGGCAGGGATTCATCGCGGTGGCGCTGGTGTATTTCGGGGGGTGGAACCCCGTGGGGGTCATGGGCGGCGCGCTGCTCTTCAGCGTGGTGAACTCTTTCCAGCTATGGATGCAGGTGCTGGGCGTGAAGATCCCTTCCAGCGTGGCGGTGATGCTCCCCTACCTGCTCACCATTGCCGCGCTGACGATCACCGTCAACCGCATGCGCCAGCCGGCGGCGTTGAACAAGCCGTTTGAACGGGGGGAGAATTGAGCGCCGCGGTATACCGCGGATTTAGGGCGCCGCGGTATACCGCGGATTTGAACGCCGCCGCAGGCGGCCTGCTATGGCAAGAAATCCGCGGCCGTTGGCCGCGGCGTGGGGTCACCACCATGGGGCCCCGGTGGATGTCTTGAAAGGAGACACATGATGAGAGGGAAAGGTATTGTCATCGCCGTGTTGATCGCGCTCGCGGCCGCCGCGAGCCTGGGGGCGGCGCCCCTGCGCATCGCCGTGGTCATGCCCAGCGCGACCAGCGACATGGCATTCAGCCAGTCGATGTGGAGCGCCCTGCAGTCGGTGCAGAAGGACATGGGCGGCACGTCGGCCATCGAGCTGAAGTACTCGGAGAACACCTGGAACGTGCCCGACGCCGCCGCGGCGGTCCGCGACTACGCAAGCCAGGGCTTCGACATCGTCATTGCCCACGGCTCGCAGTACGGCTCCTCGGTGCAGGAGATCGCGAAGGACTTCCCCGAGGTCACCTTCGCGTGGGGCACCGACGTGAACACCTTCGGCATGAAGAATGTCTACGCGTACACCGCGGCTGCCGAGCAGGGCGGCTACGTGAACGGCGTGCTGGCCGCGAAGCTTTCCAAGGCCAGGAAGATCGGCGTGACCGGGCCGGTCGAGGTGGGAGACGCGAAGACCTACATCGACGGCTTCCTGCAGGGCGTGCAGTCGGTGGACAAGAAAATCACGATCTCCAAGACGTGGACGGGATCGTTCTCCGACGTTGCGCTCATGGCGGCGGCCGCGAAGACCCATATCGCCAGCGGTGCCGACGTGCTCACCGGCTCCTCGCAGTCGGTTGTCGGCTCCATCGGCGCAGCCAAGGACAAGGGCGGCGTCCTGTGGTTCGGCACGCAGGCCGACCAGGCGTCCCTGGCCCCCGACCTCGTGGTTGCCAGCCAGGTCTACGACTGGACGGGCATGCTGAAGGACATCATCTCCAAGCACAAGGCGGGCGTTCTCGGCGGGATCACCTACACCCTGACGCTGGCAAACGGCGGCCTGAAGGAAGCCTACAACCCCGCGTTCGGCATTCCCGCGGCGGTGAAGAAGGCAGGCGATGCCGCCATCCAGGGCATCACGAAGGGCTCCATCAAGGTCGAGCCGTAGGCCGGACAGGCGGACGCGTATGAAAGCGGGAGCAGCGGTCACGACGGAACGACAGAAGGGAGCGCGGCACGTCGCGATGCGCGACATCGTGAAGTGCTTCCCCGGCGTCGTGGCCAACTCCCGCGTCTGTTTCGAGGTTGCCCCCGGCGAGGTGCACGCCCTGCTGGGGGAGAACGGGGCCGGCAAGAGCACGCTGATGCGCCAGCTCTACGGCCTGTACCAGCCCGACGAGGGGGAGATCCTCATCGACGGGATCCCCCATTCCTTCCGCTCACCCGCTGATGCCATCAGGGCGGGCATCGGCATGATCCACCAGCACTTCATGCTCGTCCCCACCATGACCGTGGCGCAGAATGTCGCCCTGGGCCAGCGCTCTTCGCGCGGGCCGCTGCTGGACCTGAAAAAGGTTTCCTCCCGCATCGAATCGCTCTCCGAGGAATACGGCATCCGCGTCGATCCCCAGGCATACGTCTGGCAGCTCTCCGTCGGGGAGCAGCAGAGGGTGGAGATCATGAAGGCCCTCTACCGCGGGGCCAGCCTGATCATCCTGGATGAGCCGACGGACGTGCTCACCCCGCAGGAGGTGACCGACCTCTTCGCCACGCTGCGGCGCATGGTGAGCGAAGGGCACTCCCTGGTCTTCATCTCCCACAAGCTGAACGAGGTCATGGCCATCAGCGACCGCGTGACGGTGCTGCGCGACGGGAAGGTGATCGGCACGCGGCCCACCACCGAGGTGACGCGCGACGAGCTGGTGTCCATGATGGTGGGCCGCGAGCTGAAGGACCTGGTGCCGCGGCCGATGGTGCCCGGCCCCGTGAGCCTGCGCATCCAGGGTCTGCGCGCAGCGGGGGACCGCGGCACCGAGGCGCTGCGGGGCATCGAGCTGGAAATCCACAGCGGGGAGATCGTCGGGCTGGCGGGAGTCTCCGGAAACGGCCAGCGGGAGCTCGCCGAGTGCCTTGCCGGCATGCGCAAATGCACGGCGGGACGGATCGAGATCGGCGCGCGCGACATCACCGCCGCCACGCTGAACCAGCGCGTGGATGCCGGCATGGCATACATCCCCGAGGAACGCATGAGGGATGGCGCCATCCGCGAGTTTTCCGTGAAAGAGAACGTGTTCCTTCACGATCATTCCTCTCCGCCGTATGCACGCGGCATCTTCCTGCGCTTCGCGCGCATGGAGGAGCACGCGCGGGATCTTGTGCTGCAGTTCGCCGTGAAGACCCCCGGATTGGACACGCCGCTGAAGAACCTCTCGGGGGGAAACATCCAGAAGCTGATCATGGCGCGGGAGCTCTCCCGCCGCCCGGCGGTGCTGATTGCCGCGCAGCCGACGCGCGGTGTGGACATCAGCGCCTCCGCCTACATTCACGAGCGGCTTCTGCAGCAGCGGGAGGAGGGCACGGGGATCCTTCTCATCTCTGAAGACCTCGACGAGATCCGCGCGCTCTCCGACCGTATTGCCGTGATGTACGAGGGCCGCATCACCGGTATTCTCCAGCGGGGCCAGGGCACGGTGGAACAGATCGGTTTGATGATGGCCGGCGTTTCCCAGAAGGACGCGCTACACGCCCCGGGAGCCGGAAACGCCGCTACCCCGGGTGCCCCTGGAACTCCGCCAGGCCCTGCCGCGCCTGTTTCCTGACCGCGCCACGAATCAGCGGCGTCCAGCCGAGCAGCGCTCCCGCGGGCCCCAGTGCCTCTTCGAAAACGCGCAGCGTGCCTCCCACTGGGCCGAGCCCTCGGTGGTCCTGGCGGAAACGGCGTCGAAAGTAATCGTAAGGTCCGCTGCCCGCGCGCAGAGCATGCGCCACATGCCCATCGCGCAAGGTGCCGCCAGCTGCCCGAACACGGGATCCGCAAATATGACATCGTGGTGATAGCACGCGACCATGGCCTCGGCATTCCGAGCACGGAAGCCCTCATAGAACGCGTGGATCACCTGCTCGTTCTGATTCATGATTTCCTCCGCGCAATGGCGTATCATGAGCCGTTACAAGGGGGGAGACGATGGAACAGCGGCAACTGGGCAGGTCGGGCCTCATGGTCCCGGCAATCAGCTTCGGCACGGGGACATTCGGCGGGGGCAACGACTTCTTCAAGCCGTGGGGAGCCGTTGACGTTCCCGAGGCCACGCGGATGGTCGACCTCTGCCTGGATGCCGGGGTGACGATGTTCGATTCGGCAGACGGCTACTCCGACGGGCTTGCCGAGGAAATCCTCGGCAAGGCTCTCGTGGGACGGCGGAGCCAGGTGCTGATTTCCACGAAGGCCACCTTCCGCACGGGCAGGCGGCCCAACGACGTCGGCTCATCCCGCCATCACCTGGTGGCGGCAGTGGAAGCGAGCCTGCGCCGGCTGGGCACCGATTACATCGACCTCTTCCAGCTGCACGGGTTCGACGCGCTCACACCCGTGGAGGAAACACTCGGCGCGCTGGATGACATGGTGCGCGCCGGCAAAATCCGCTATGTCGGCTGCTCGAACTTTTCCGGCTGGCATCTTATGAAGTCCCTTGCCGTCTCCGAGCGCTACGGGCTGGCCCGGCACGTCGCCCACCAGGCGTATTATTCGCTGGTCGGCAGGGACTACGAATGGGAGCTGCTTCCCCTCGCCCTGGACCAGGGCGTGGGCACCGTCGTGTGGAGCCCCCTCGGGTGGGGCCGGCTGTCCGGCAGGATCCGCCGCGGAAAACCGCTGCCGCAGGACGGGCGCATCGCGAAGACACTCGCCATCGCTCCCCCTGTCCCCGACGAGCTGCTTTTCCGTGTCATCGATGCCGTCGACGCAGTGGCGCAGGAAACGGGCAAGAGCGTGCCCCAGATCGCCATCAACTGGCTGCTGCAGCGGCCGTCGGTCTCTTCCGTCATCATCGGCGCACGGACCCGGGAGCAGCTCATCGATAATCTCGGCTCCTTCGGATGGAAGCTCACCCCCGGACAAATGGCCACGCTGGACGCGGCGAGCGCAACCACCCCGCCGTACCCCTACTGGCACCAGCTGGAGTTCGTCGAGCGCAACCCGTTTCCCACGGTGAAAAGGCCGGCGGGCTGAGCGGGCGGGTCCGTCAGCGGCGTCGGCCGCGCCCTCCCCGCACTCGGGCAGTGCCGTGGAAAAACCCGCGGAAAAACCACCCCCGTTCAGACCGCGAGAACGATCTGTATGTCACAGACGTTGGTGTTGCTCGGCCCTGTGACGAAAAGGCCGTCGATCCTTTTCAGCAGCGTGTAGGAGTCGTTTGCCCGAAGCGCGTTCGGAATGCTCAAATGCGCGGCGCGCGCAGCCTCTCCCATTGAAGCCAATGCAAAACCGCCCGCGGCATCCGTGGGCCCATCCTCCCCGTCCGTAGAGAAGGACAGGAAATGCGTTCCCCGAAGCAGGGCAGGATCTTTCTCCATTTCCCAGAGGAATGCGAGGGCCATCTCCTGGTTTCTCCCTCCTTTGCCCTCTCCGCGCAGGGTGACGGTCGTCTCGCCGCCAGTGAGGATGCAGAGGGGCCGCGCGCACGGCAGCCCCGAGGCCGTGATGTCCTTGGCTACTGCCGCCAGGACCCGGGCAACCTCTCGGGCCTCACCGGCGATGTGCGAAGTAAGGATGAGGGGATGATAGCCCAGCCGACGCGCCTCATCGGCGGCGCTTTTCAAAGCCAGCAGGTTTGTGCCCACAAGGATATTGGAAGTGAACGAGAACTCCGCCGCTCCGGGCTTGGGAGTTTCAGGAAGCTTTCCCGCATGGCCGTCCCTGAGGATGTCCATGACCGGTTTCGGAAGCATGCCGCCAATCCCATAATACTCGACGATTGAAAGAGCCTGCGCGTACGTGGTCGAGTCCGGGCAGGTCGGTCCCGAGGCAATTGTCTGCAGGTCATCCCCCACCACGTCGGACAGGATCAGACTGACCGAGGTCGCGGGAGCGATGCGTTGCGCCAGCTTGCCCCCGGCAAGCAGCAACAGGTGCTTGCGGATGCAGTTCATTTCCCCGATTGCCGCGCCGCAGGCAAGAAGCTGCCGTGTGGTCTCCTGGATGTCCGCCAGGGTGACGCCCTCCCCCTGGCGTATGGGCGCGGCGAGCAGCGACGAGCCACCGCCCGAGATCAGGGTGATGACGAGGGTGCGTTCATCCGCCTCATCGGCAAGTGCGGCAATCTGTGCGGCAGCTCGCGCACTCTCCTCACTGGGAACCGGATGTCCTCCGGGCACCTGCCGGATCCGTTGCAGCGGTTGCTCCTGGCCCGGCTTCACCACGATGAGGCCCGTGTCGATCCGTGACCCCAGGACTTCCTCGACGGCACGTGCCATTGGCCCCGCGGCCTTGCCGAAGCCCAGAACGACGAGCCTGCGAAAATGAGCGAGGTCGTAGTCGTGACGGACATCGCCCGCGCTCACGCGCAGGATCCCTGCCTCCCGGCGCACGCTATTCGTGATGATTGCGCGTGGGTCGACGGACGCAAGGGACGCCCTGGCGATCTGCTCCAAGTCCTTCCGCGGCTCCATTGAAGCTTTCAATCGCGGAGCGTTCCCCCGTTCACGTTCATCGTCTCCGCGGTGACGAATCCTGCCCGCCGATCGGCCAGGTAGCAGGCGGCGAAGGCGATGTCATCTGGCCCGCCGAGGCGCTTGATGATGCTCTTATCGATGAACTTCTGATTTTCTTCCGCCGAGACCGCCCCTGACATCTCGGTTGCGATCCGTCCGGGGCAGATGGCATTGACGGTAATGCCCTCCGCGCCGACCTGCTGGGCAAGGTTGCGTGTGAAGGCGAGGACGCCCCCCTTGGACGCGCAGTAGTGCGCGGCGGCGACCGTTCCCCCGTTCTTCCCCGCCTCCGAGGAAATGTTGATGATCCGCCCGTACTTCCGCCGCCGCATGCCGGGAATCACCGCCTTGCAGAAGCGGAACTGCGCCTTGAGGTTGATGGACAGCACGGTGTCCCACTCATCGTCGCTGATCTCCAGGATCGGATGCAGGGGGTGGATCCCCGCGTTGTTGACCAGGATATCGATGCCCCCGAACCTCGTCTCGGTTGCGGCCACGAAGCTGTTTATTTCCGATACATTGGAAAGGTCGATGCGCTGTACGAAAATTCCGCCCTTTGCCGTCGGGGCCATCTCCCTGGCGAAAGACTCCAGCTTGTCGATTCGCAGGTCGCACAGCGCCACGTTGGCCCCCCGCTCGACGAATGCGACGGCAATCGCCCTGCCGATTCCCTGCGCCGCGCCCGTCACCACGGCGGTCTGTCCCTCGAAGCCGGTCATGATTGGTTCCTCCGTTGATGATTGCATCCAGTATGTTGTCGGAACGGATTTCGTGTCAATGCGCGGAACGGAATTGACGGCGATTGCAGGGGGCGGATAGGCGAAAGGCGTCAAGTAATAGTAAGATGACTGCCGTCCAAGCAAGAGGAGTGTAGTGTGAAAGTGAAGCTTGCCTACGGCAAGACGGGAATCGAAGTCTCCATCCCCGATGAGGTGACCCTTAGGGTCGTGGAACCTGCGTTCATTCCAGCGTCTGTCGACCCGGTGGGCGTTGTCAGTGAATCGCTCCGCAATCCCATAGGAAGTTCCCCGTTGCGGGCGAGCGTCCGCTCGGTCGATACCGTTGGAATCGTCTTCAGCGACATCACTCGACCGACCCCGAACAATCACATCATCCCGGCCATCCTTGCCGAGCTTGAGAAAGCAGGCGTGCCCCGGGGGCGGATCACACTGTTCAATTCGACCGGCACGCATCGGCTGAATACCGAGGAGGAGCTGGCGGGGATGCTGGGGAAGGACATCGTCGCCTCGTATCGCATCGTGCAGAACAACGCGCGGGCAGACGGCGAGCATGCGTCGGTGGGTGTGACGCGGAGCGGCAATGACGTCAGGATCCAGAAGGATTTTCTCGCCTGCTCCTACAAGATCCTCACCGGCTTCATCGAACCGCACTTTTTCGCCGGATTCTCGGGCGGGGGAAAGGCGGTGATGCCCGGCATGGCGCACCTGGACACGGTCATGCGCAATCACAACGCCCGCAATATCGACGACCCCAACGCACAGTGGGCCATACTGCAGGGCAACCCCATCCGCGCGGAAGTGGACGAAGCGGTGGCCATGGTGAAACCGGACTTCCTGGTGAATGTCGCCCTCAATCGCGACAAGCAGATCACCCGGTCCTTTGCAGGAGACGTGGTGGCAGCATACGCGGCCGGGGCGCGCTTCGTGCAGGAGAGCGCAATGCAGCGGGTCGAATCCCCGTTCGACATCGTTCTCACGTCCAACTCGGGCTATCCGCTCGACCTGAACCTCTACCAGGCGGTCAAGGGAATGAGCGCGGCGGCCAGGATCACGCGCCCCGGCGGGGCCATCATCGTGGCCGCCGAGTGTTCGGACGGCATCCCCGACCATGGCTCCTTTGGCAGGCTGCTGCGGGAGACGGAAAACGTCGATGAGCTTCTGGCGCGCATCCGCGCGCAGGGATTCATGATGGATGACCAGTGGCAGGCCCAGATCCTCGCCCTCATCGTGAAGAGGGCGGATGTCTTCGTCCACGCCCGTGGATTGACTGCCACCCAGATCACGCAGGCGAAATTGCGGCCCTGCGCATCCATCGACGAGCAGCTGCGAATATTAGTGAAGAAATACGGACCGGTTCCGACGGTCTGCGTCCTGCCCGAGGGCCCGCAGACCGTCCCTTACATCGAAAGCACCTGAGGGAGGACGCGCATGAGAGCCTTGGTAAAGTTCGCGCCGGGCAACGGCAACATGGAGATCAGGGACGTTCCCGAACCTGTGCCGGGACCCGGGCAGGTGACGATTGCCGTCGAGAAGACGGGCATTTGCGGGTCAGACCTGCACATCTTTCACAGCGACATCGCCATACCCATCCGGCCGCCCGTGGTGACAGGTCACGAGTTTGCCGGCACCATCTGCGAGGTCTCCCGTGACGTCACGGGCTGGAAAGTGGGGGACCGGGTGGTCTCCGAAACGGCGTTCAGCTTCTGCGGCGTCTGTTCCGCCTGCCGCGCAGGCTTCTACAACCTCTGCCCCGAGAGGAAGACCCTCGGCTACTGGTACAACGGCGCATTCGCTCCGCTTGTCGTGGTCCCGGCAGCCCGGCTGCACCGGTTGCCCGAGAGCATCACGCTGGAGGAGGCCGCCCTCACCGAACCGCTGGCCTGCATTGCGCACGCAATCATCGAGCTGACCACGATCGCCCCCGCCGACCTCGTGCTCGTCTCGGGGCCGGGAGCGGTCGGGCTGGGCGCCCTGCAGATCGCAAAGTCCCACGGCGCGCGCGTGCTGGTCAGCGGCACACGGGCGGATGCGGAGAGACTGAAAGCCGCCGTGGCGCTGGGGGCGGACCGGGTGGTGGCCGTGGAGGATGAGCCTCTGCAGGAGGTGGTCGCCGAGCTCTCCAAGGGGGCAGGCGTGGACGTGGTGCTGGAATGCTCCGGCAGCAGAGCGGCGGTGGATGCGGGATTGCAGGCGCTGCGGCGGCGCGGACAGTTCACCCAGATCGGTCTCTTTGGGGCGCCCATCACGGTGAACTTCGAGCTGATCTGCTACCGAGAAATTCTCGTCACCGGGTCCCTCGGCTCACGCTACTCGAGCTGGGAGAAGGCGCTCGCCCTGATGGCGAGCGGGGCCGTCAGGACGCGGCCCCTCATCTCCGACATCATGCCCCTGCGAAGCTGGGAGCATGCCTTCGAGAAGTTCGAAAAGAAGCAGGGCCTGAAGCTGCTCCTGGACCCGCACGAGGCCTAAGCGCCCTCTTAGCCGACGTTTTTGATCAGCGCCAGATTGCCCGTCTTCGCGCTCTGGAGAATGGGACCCATGTATTCGTCGATCATGGCCGCATTCAGGGGCACAGGCATGTTCTTCAGTTTCATGTCCAGCTGGGGGTCCTTGGCGGCGATCAGGGCGCGCGTGATGTGCCCGTCGGTGAAGTTCGGCACGTCGGCCAGCCGCGTCGGGAACCCGATGGAGGTGGCGAGCGTAAACATCGCCTCTGCCACCGCCACGCCCAGCTCACGGCCATGGAGACGGCCAAGGTCGGCCTTGGTCATGCCCGCCCGCTTGTAGATCTCCCCGACCATCCGCAGCGGCTCCTCGATGACCGGCGCGAAGAACACCGTGTAATACGGGTTCATGAGCGCGCAGGCCCGCCCGTGGCTGAGAATGTCCACCAGGGAGAAGCTCGTCAGGTGTCCCCCGTTGGTGCCGCCGAGCATGATCGCGTACGCACCAAGGTCGGTTCCCAGGCAGAGTCTGTCGCGCGCGCCCGTGTCCCCCGGGCTCTTGATGGCCTGGGGCAGGCTCTGGACGATCAGCTCGATGCCGGCCTGCGCCACGTCCCTGATCTTCTCGTAGCCGGGCTTGCCCACGGAGCCGAAGAGCACCTCCAGCGCGTGCGCAATGCCATCCAGCGCGCCGTCCATTGCAAGACTCCTGGGGGCGTTGTAAGTGACGCTGAAATCGAACAGGGAACAGGGCGGAACCACCGCATCGTCGACGATGAGCTTCTTCTGCCCCAGCGCCACGTTGGTAATGTTGGAGTACTTGGTCAGGTGAGCGCCAGAGCTTGCGGCGGTCTGTATGGCAAGGTGCGGCCGCAGGGACTTGCCCGCGGCGGCAAGAGCCTTGGCAACCAGGCCGGTGCCGAAGTACTGGTCGATATCGCCTCCCAGGGTGCGCAGGACCTCGGCGGCCTTGGTGGCATCGATGGTGCTTCCTCCGCCGAAGCTCACGAGCAGCTCGGGGGCCGCGGCTTTCACGCGTTCGGTGATCCGCAGCACGTCCCCAACGGGGGCGTTGGGACCCGCGCCCGCCACTTCTTCGACGATCGTGACGCCCGCTTTTCCAAGGGAATCCCGGATGACGGCGACGAAGCTGTCGCTGCCGGGGAACGTGTCGCGCACCAGCAGCGCGCGCGCGCCCTGCTTCCGCGCCACCTCTCCAACCTTGGGAAGAACCCCGGAGCCGCGGACGTAGCGGTCACCCTTGAAATCGTCCATGAGCTTCTTGGCAACAGATTCTGCGTTCATGATTCCTCTCCTCTTCTATTTAATGCCGCTTCGCCTTCAGCGCCGCGCGGGCTGCGGCCACCACGTGGGAGACGCCCATGCCGTACGCTTCCAGGATGGTGTCGTAGGGGCCGCATTCGGCGAATCGATCGTCGATGCCCACGCGGATCACCGGCACGGGGTGCTCGGCGGCGGTGACCTCGGCAACGGCGCCACCGAGGCCCCCGAGCACACTGTGCTCTTCCGCCGTCACCAGCGCCCCGGTTTCCTCGGCCGCGGCCAGGATGGCCTGCCGATCGAGGGGCTTGATGGTGTGCATTTCAAGGATCCGCGCCGAGATGCCCTCCGCGGCCAGCTGCTCCGCCGCGGCAAGGCTGCGGGAGACCATGAGGCCGGCGCAGACGATCGTGAGATCGGTGCCTTTGCGATGGATCATTGCCTTTCCGATCTCGGGAGCGTAGGACTCGTCGAAAAGGACGGGCACATCGTTGCGGTTGAGCCGGCAATACACCGGGCCATCCCAGTCGGCGATCTTCGGCAACAGCTTTGCCACGGCGATCGGGTCGCTGGGCACGACGATGGTCATGTGCGGGAGGCTGCGCATGATGGAGACATCCGAGATGGAGTTGTGCGTCGGCCCGTCGAAGGAATCGGAAAGACCGGCGTAGGCGCCCATGAGCTTCACGTTTGCCCTGCCGTAGCAGAGGTGGGTGCGGACCATCTCCAGGGCGCGCGTTGCAAAAAGAAATGCAAATGTGTTGGCAAACGGAATGCGCCCGCTGTACGCGAAGCCGGCTGCCACGTCCACGAGGGATTGCTCCGCGATGCCGACGTTGAAGAATCGCTTGGGAAAAGCCGCCTCGAACATGAAGCTATAGTCGGAGTTGGACACGTCGGCGCTCAACGCCACGACCTTCTCATTCGCCTTTCCCAGCGCGACCAGGGCGGCGCCGTAGGCCTCACGCATCGACATCATTTTTGCCATGCCGCCACCTCCTTCTCGAGCTCCGCCACGGCCTGGGCGAGCTGCTGGTCGTTCGGAGACGCCCCGTGCCACCGATGATCGTACTCCATGAACCCGACTCCCTTCCCCTTGACGGTGCGGGCAATGATGACGCTCGGCCGCGCGTGCACCTCGTCGGCCCTATCCAGAGCGTCGAGGACCTCCGCCACGTTGTGCCCGTGGATTTCCTGCACGTGCCACCCGAACGCCTGCCATTTATCGGCGATGGGCTCGGTCGGCATGACGTCAACCGTGGCGCCGGTCTGTTGAATGCCGTTGTAGTCGAGGATGACCGTCAGGTTGCCGAGCCGGAACTTGGCGGCTGCCATGATGCCTTCCCAGATGACCCCCGCGTTCAGCTCTCCGTCTCCCACGATCACGTACACGCGCGCCGGGGAGGCGCGCGATGAGGGAGCCGTCTGGCTGGAGGGCTTTGCATCCCGCATTCGAAGGGAGAGTGCCATGCCGGTTCCAACGGCGATTCCGTGACCGAGCGGCCCTGCGGGGATCTCCACGCCGGGCGTCTTGGCGGGATCCGGATGGCCCTGCAGGATGGTGTTGAACGAGCGAAAAGTGGTCAGAATCGCGGGATCGAAGAAACCGCGATGGGCGAGTATCGAATACAGCATGGCGCAGGCGTGACCCTTGCTGAAAAGCAGCCGGTCCCGATCGATCCAATCAGGCCGCTTCGGATCGATATGCATGTGGTGGAAGTAGAGGCTTGCGAGAACTTCCGCAATCGAGAACGCACCCCCGATGTGCCCGCTCTGGTTTTTCCTGACCATGTGCAGGACATCGATGCGCGACTGCAGTGCGCGGACCGTGATGTCCTTGACCAGTTGCTCTCTATGGTAATGCATATGGTTCCCCCTGATGAGTCGGACACACTGACTGTTCGGGTCTCGGCTGCGACATTGAATGCGTGATGATTATGGCGTAGCAGTTACGCAGTATACCATAACCAACCGCCTGTCAATACATTTGAAGAAAGAGCTCACCTCCCCCGGCGCCGCTGATGCGCGCAGGGGGCATCATCAGTCGGTCCAGGGCACCCCACCGAGCTTGGCGGACAATTCCCTGCACCGAGAAGTGAGAATGTCGAGCATTTCCTTGAGCTTGGCATCGTCATACCGGGATGCCGGCCCGGAGAGGCTGATGCCTCCCCGAACGCGCCCACCGCGCTCGTAGACGGGACAGGCAATGCAGCGCATGTCTTCCGCGAACTCGAAGTCGTCGATTGCGTAACCGCGGGAACGAACTTTCCGCAGCTCCGCCCGGAAGGCCACGGCTTCCGTGATGGTGTTGGGACCGTACTTCTTCAGGCCCCTGGCTATCACCTCTTCGGTCATCCGGGCGTCCTGAAAGGCGAGCAGGGCCTTGCCGATCGAGGTGGCATGGATGGGCCCCCGTTCGCCGATCTGGAAATCGACGGAGACGAGCTGTGTCCCCTTGGATTTCATGATGATGACCGTCTCGTAGCGCTCCAGGACCGAGTAGTGGCAGGTTTCGGCGGTCAGGCGGGAAATCTCCTTCATCGTATCGCGGACCAGCGCAAGGTCATTGTCTTCTTCCAGGAGATTCTTGGCGAGGGTGACGAACCTGTAGCTCAAGGCGTAGAGCTTGGAGCTGTCATCACGCACCAGGTACCCGGCGTCCATCAGGGTCATCAGGGTGCGGTAGACGGTGGTCCGATCCAGGTTGGCGCGTTCAGAGACGTCGGCAACCGAAAGCGGCGTCGTCGCGTGCCCGACAATCTCGAGGAGGCGGAATGCGCGGAGCGTCGTTGAGCTTTTATTGCTGTCCTTTACGGCCATATTCTCCCCTGGCTATTGGAAACCTTTTTCGCGCTCATTGGCTTCAATACTAACATGTATCCTGTCACTTGTGGAAGTACAAAAGTTGTAAACTATGATCACATAGCGGCTATGTAAGAACCATTTCCATGGGCATGTTCAAGGAGAAGGCCCCTGTGAGAGATGCAATCTCATAAATCTATCTTAACAAGTTATTTCAATATAAATAGTTAGCTTGAGTAACCTGAAATTCGCGCTGCGGCGGGAAAGACTTTGACGGTAGGTTGTTAAAATAGCCAGAGAAAAAAGTTTGAAATTTTGTTGACAATATGCAAATATCGTCTAATAATGTTCCCGGGCTGAGAGGCAACGAGACACCTTTCAGTCATTCCATTTCGACTTTTATTGTA
>JBEKVA010000012.1:0-22796 GCA_049514475.1 Spirochaetia bacterium | reverse complement strand
GAGGAGCGCGAGGAGCCTGTTGGCACCCCGGTTCCCCCGGGGGCTGCCCAGGAGGAGGGCCGCCGCGAACACCCCGACTAGAAAACCCCCGCCGGCGAGGAAGGAGAGAATCGAAACGAAGCTCACGTTGGGTGCATTCTATCCGGTGCCACCCACGATGAGAAGCTGAGAAACATCGATTTTCTCCTCGTTGACTTGTGATCCGAAAGCCGGGAGTATGCTGTATCAGCTCGATTTTCCGGGAAGCCCTGCGTGCCCGGCGAGGAGGCAATGTCCATGTCAGCAGAATCGTCGGATGCCCAGCGTCTCCAGGAGGAGCTGGAGAGGCTCCGTCGACAGGAGTCGGTGCTCCGCAGCGTGTTCCTGGCGACACCGATCGGGATCACCTTCAGCGTCGACAGGGTCATCCTGAGGGTGAATGACTCGATGTGCACGCTGATGGGATACTCCGAAGCGGAAATCGTCGGGCACGGCGCCCGGATGTTCTACGCCACCGAGGAAGAGTTTCAGCGGATCGGGCGGGAGCTGTTCCCGCGGATCCCGCGCAACGGGCAGGCAAGCGTGGAGACCGTCTTTCGCCGAAAGGACGGGGCCACCATCCACGTCATCCTCACCGCGGCAATGCTGCGCGATGAAGACGCCTCGGCAGGAGTCGTGGTGACTGTCCAGGACATTACGGAGCGGAAGCGCGCCGAAGAGGCGCTGCGGGAAAGTGAAAGCCGTTTTCGAAGCATGATGGAGCAGTCCACCCTCAGCATCGAGGTGATGTCCCCCCAGGGTGAGATAATCGCGGTGAACAAGGCCTTCGAGCAGCTCTGGGGAGTCTCGCAGGAAGCGCTGCGGGGATACAACATGCTCAACGATGCGCAGATCGAGCGCCTCGGGTTCATGCCCCTGGTGCGAAAGGCCTTTGCAGGGGAGGCGGTGACCACCCCCATCGTCGAGTACGACGTCAGCGCGACACTGGGCAGCGGCGAGCGCAGGACGGTGCAGGGGGTCTACTACCCCATCCGTGACGCCGACGGCGCCATCAGGTCCGTGATCCTGATCCACCAGGATTTTACGGAACGCAGGAAGGCGGAAATGGAGAGTCAGAAGCTCGCGGAGCAGCTCCAGCAGGCAATGAAGATGGAGGCGGTGGGCCGGCTTGCCGGAGGGATCGCGCACGACTTCAACAACCTTCTCACCACCATCGGAGGCAACGTGGAGCTGGCCCGGATGGGCCTTGAGCCTTCCCATCCGCTGTTGCCGTACCTGGAGGAGGTCACCAAGGCCGCGGAGAGCGCGGCGTCCCTCACGCGGCAGCTTCTTGCCTTCTCGCGGCGGCAGATCATCGAGCCGAGGATCGTCAATCTGAACGAGCTGGTGCGCCGGATGGAGACGATGATCGCGCGGCTCATCGGTGAAGACGTCGAGCTGCGCGTCGTGCTGGGCATGGACATCTGGTCGGTCATGGTCGATCCCGGTCATTTCGAGCAGGTCCTGGTCAACCTCGCCGTGAACGCGCGCGATGCCATGCCGAACGGCGGCAGGCTGCTCATCGAGACCGCCAACATGGAGCTGGGCGAACCGTACTGCCGCCAGCACCATCCCATGCAGCCGGGAAAGCACGTGCTCCTTGCCGTGAGCGACAACGGCCATGGCATGAGCGAAGAGGTGAAGCGGCATGCCTTCGAGCCGTTCTTCACGACAAAGCCCAAGGGTAGAGGCACGGGCCTGGGGCTTGCAACGATCTTCGGGATCGTCAAGCAGTCCCGAGGATCGATAGAGCTTTATTCGGAAGAAGGTGTCGGCACCACCTTCAAGATCTACCTGCCCATCGTGGAAAAGCAGGCAGAGCAGCTTCCCCCCGAGGAGCCGGCTCCGGAGGCTGCGCGGGGAGACGAGACGGTCCTCCTCGTGGAGGACGATGCCGGCGTCCGCGAATCCGCGCGGAGCATGCTGCAGCGGCTGGGATACGCGGTGCTGCCGGCCTCCAATGGGCCCGAGGCAATCCGATTGGTCGAAAGCTTTGGCGGCCACATCGATCTGCTGGTGACCGACGTGGTGATGCCGGCAATGAACGGGAGAGAGCTGGCCGGACGGCTGTGTGCCCTGCGGCCCGATCTGAAGGTGCTCTATACCTCGGGGTACACGGAGAACCTGATCGTGCACCACGGTGTGCTGGAGGAGAACCTGAGCTTCATTGGAAAGCCGTATTCCCTCCACGCGTTCGCCCGCAAGATCAGGGAGACCCTGCGGCCCCCGGCGGGCTGAAACCTCAGGGGGCGCGGGACGGCGTACGTGCCGCGTCCCGCACGCGCGCGATCATCCGCCGCACGTCCTGCATCGAGGTCTCGGGGTTCATGAACGTGGCGCGCAGGTGGCGGCGGCCGCCCACCTCTGCGGTGGACAGGTGAAAGCTGCCGTCGGCAATCAGCGCATCCCGCACGGCAATCTGCACGTTGTCATCACCCTGGACCCTGAAGCAGAGGATATTCGACTGCGGCTCTGCCGGGCAGGTGAAATCGGGAAGACCCGAGATCCACGCGTGCGCCTCGCGCGTCAGGGCGAGCTGCCGGTCCACGTACGCGGCCAGGCCCTGTTCGCCCATCGCGGCAAGCACGGCGAAGAAGCGCAGTCCCAGGCCCGCTTTCGTGCATTCCACCGTGCGGTGGATGAAGTCCACACCCGGCTGCTCCTTGGCATGGAAAAGGTAACTGGCCTCCTGCTCGAAGGCGCCGTCGAGAGTATTGGAATTCCTGACGAGCACCGCGGCGCACAGCGTAGGCGTGCGCATCAGCTTGTGCGCGTCCCACACTAACGAATCGGCCTTCTCCACCCCGCGCAGCAAATGACGGTGCTTCTCGCTGAGAAGCGCGCTGGCCCCGTGGGCCCCGTCCACGTGCAGCCAGACGCCGGCCTCGCGGCAGGCATCGGCAATTTCCGAAAGCGGGTCGTACAGGCCCAGCGCGGTGCTGCAGGCGTTGGCGGCCAGCGCCATGGGCCTGCGGCCTTCCGCGCGGACCCGCGCGAGCATTGCAGGTATACGGTCAGGAATGATCCTGCCCTTGAAGTCCACCTCGAGGGCGTACATCGCGCCGTGCCCCATGCCGAGGATCCCCGCGGCCCGCGCAATCGAGTAATGCGATTCGGGAGGGGCAAGGAGCGCCAGATCGGAGGGGGCACCCTTTTCCCAGACATCGGGCACCATGCGGCCGCGCGCCGCAAGGAGAGCCGTCAGGTTGGCAAGGGACCCGCCGTGGGTGAGCACGCCTCCGGCGCAGGGGACATCCGAACGGCCCTCCCGCGCAAAGGGAGCCGGGGGCCATCCCACTTTCGAGATCATCCAGTTGATCACCCAGAACTCGATTGCCGCCGCGGCAGGTCCCATTTCGTATATGGCCATCGCGTTGTTCGTGAACCCGTCGATGAAAGCGGCCAGGGCGCCGGTGGGGTGCGGCACCGCCACCTGGTGCGCCATGTAGCCGGGGTGGTGCAGCCTCGTCGATGCGGCAAGGTAGCGATCGAGGAACCGGCCCAGCCTGCGTCCTGTCAGGCCGCCGCTCCGTGCAAGCTCCGTCAGCCCGAGGCCGGTGACAAGGTCCTCGATGGGAGCCTGTGAAACCACCCGGGCCGTGCGCGCGCTCGACTGGCGCAGGTAGCGATCCAGCGCATTGGAAACCCTCCGTGCATCGCCGAGGAAGCTCATGGCGCGCCTGCCTCTTCGGCGGCGGGGGCCCCCGTTGCCGCCGTTGCCGCCGGCGCGGCGCCCGGCACAGCCGCCGGTGCCTGCTGCAGGCGGTTTCTCGCGAGCACGACCACGGTGATGATGCACAGCGCCGCGCTCAGCAGCATGATATTGCCGATGGCAGACGCAAGAATCCCTTTGGGCGCGGTGAGCACGTTGCCTCCGGCCCCCGCGAGGCGGAGCTGCAGCGGCAGGAGCAGCGAGGCAAGGGCGACCCCGAGTGTCATGCCGAGATTCCTCACCGCGGCGGAGACGCTGGAGGCGATGGCCGTCTGGCCGTGCGGCAGGGAGTTCATGACCTCGGTGCTGTTGGGGCTCTGGAAGAGCGCGCTTCCCAGGCCGAGGAACACGAAGACCACGGCGAGGGCTGCCGCGCTGTACCACGAGCGGGCCAGGATGCCCATGACGATGAAGCAGAGGGCGACCACGGCCATTCCGATTGTTCCGTAGTGCCGCCAGCGGCGCCGGTCGTACAGCCATCCCGCCAGGGGAGACGCCCCCACCATCACCACGGGCACAACGAGAAACATGAGCCCGACCTGCGTCGGGCGGAAGCCCATCACCCCCTCGAAGTAGAAGGGGCCGACGACGTTGATCATGAAGTTGGCAACGAAGAAGAGCATCATGGCGAGCACCGGGAGGAGGAAACCGCGGGTGCGGAAGATGGCAAGATCAAGCAGCGGCCGCGCGCAGCGCGATTCCCGCAGGAGGAAGCCCGCCCCCGCGGCAAGAAAAAGCACCCCAAGGGAAAGGAGCTGCAGGGGCGACGCGGCGGCCCGTTCGAGGCTGGCAAGGAAGAGCATGAGGAACAGCAGCGCGGCCGCGAGCGTCGCCGCCCCGACCCAGTCCATCTGGAAGGAGGGGGCCCTCTCCTCGTGCGTGCGCAGGAAAAACAGGCAGCCGACGACAAGGAGTATCCCGATCGGAAGGTTGATGAGAAAGATCGAGCGCCACCCGAGGGTGTCCACCAGCAGCCCGCCGAGGACCGGGCCGAGGATGCTTCCGACGGCCACCGTGGAGCCGAGGTATCCCATGGCCCTCCCCCGCTCGTGCTGGGGAAAGGCCAGGAAGAGGATGGCGCCGCTGATGCTGAACACCATTGCGCCCCCGATGCCCTGCACCACGCGGAATGCCACGAGCTGGCCGAGGGTTGCTGAGAGCCCGCACGCCAGCGAGGCGAGGGTGAACACGGCAAGACCGCAGACGAAGAGGAGGGACCTGCCGGTGAACTCCGCGACCCTGCCGAAGACCAGCAGCAGGCTGGTGAGGGTGAGCATGTAGGCAGTGATGGTCCACTGGGAGGAGGAGATATCGACATTGAAGGACCCGGTAATCGTGGGCAGGGCGATGCTCACCACGATCCCGTCAAGGACCGACATGAGCACGCCCACCAGGACGATGACGAGGATGACATACTTGTGCGATGCAGCAGGCGCTGAAGTGTTTTTCATGAGAGCGAGATGACCTCCGGGTTCCCGGACTTTATACCCCCCGGCAGTGCCTGCGTCAAATATCGGGCCGGCGCGCAGCCGGCCTCCCGTCAGCCCGTCCTGTCGCGCAGCAGAGACTCCACCGCTTCCCGCTGTCTCCACAGCGCGCAGCCCCCCTCGGTTTCGGAGAACAGCGCGTGATTTTC
This sequence comes from Spirochaetia bacterium, assembly GCA_049514475.1. Taxonomy (GTDB): domain Bacteria; phylum Spirochaetota; class Spirochaetia; order SZUA-6; family Fen-1364; genus Fen-1364. Next base: position 17,430 of record JBEKVA010000012.1, on the reverse strand, counting down.
GCGCATCAAGCGGAGGAAACGGGACTTCAGCGCCTCCCGAAGGGAAACACGCTGGAGGCTGGCGTCTGAGTACGGCGCGAAGGGACACGGCTCAAGGTCCCCGTTGGCGCTGATGTGGACAAACCCGCGCGCGGCGGCCAGGCAGCCTCCCTGCGCCTCCTCGTCCCACGGCACCGCAATGAACACGGCGGGAAAGCGGCGGCGGAACCCGGCAACCAGGCCCTTCATTTCCTCGCGCTGCGCGTCGGTGATGACCCACCCGTCGGTGCCCGCGCGGATGGGGGTGTACTCGATGTGGAAGAAGAGCCGGCAGCCGTCATCCACGGCGCCCTGGAGGAAATCGAGATCGGTGACGGTGGCGAAGTTGTTCCGCGTGACCGTGAAGGAGAGGCTGAAGAAAAGGCCGGCCCGCTTCAGCTCTCCCATCTTTTCCCGCAGCCGCTCGTGCACGCCGCGGCCGCGCCGTTCGTCGGTTTCCGCCTGCGTGCCCTCGATGCTCAGCACGGGCACCGTGTTGCGCTGCCCTTTCAGCGTCTCGATCATCGCGGCGTCCAGGAGCAGCCCATTGGTGATCAGGAGAAAGAGGATGTGGGGATAGTCGCGCGTGATGTCCATGATCTCGGGCCGCGTCAAAGGCTCGCCGCCGGCAATGACGAAAAAGGAGATGCCCAGCGCATCGGCCTCAGAGACTATGCCGCGCAGCTTGTCCGCGGAAAGCTCCTCAGCGGCGCCCTCCCCGCGAATGGCCTGGGCATAGCATCCCTTGCAGCGCAGGTTACACCTGTTGGTGATGCTGAAGATGGCAATGGGAGGCACGGTGACCCCCTCGCGGGCCATGCGGGCGCGCAGGCGTGCTGCCCTGCCCTGCCAGATGACGGTCCTCGCGAAAAACAGCGCCTGGCTGGGGTGCCGCAGGCTGACGCGGACGAACTCTGAAAAGAAAATGCGGATTCCCTGGTTGAGCTGCGCCGTCGCTGACATTTTTGTCGCCATGAAGACAAGGACCTCCTGTCGGTGATAACTCTCGAAGGCTGAAGCGTGATGAGCGCATCGTAGCACGCCGTCTCGAGAAGGGCAAACGAAAGCCTCTCTCACTCAACCCCGACACGGGTGATATGTGTCACCGATCCGGACACTATCATTCGGTTATTTCGTCAAAGGCGGATGCGGCCTGCTGCATCTCCTCGACGGTTGTCAGTTTCCCCACGCTGAGCCGCGCCATTCCCTCGGGGAAGGTGCCCAGATGCGTGTGCGCATAGGGGGCACAGTGCAGCCCGGCGCGCACGGCAATATCGAAGCGCTCGTCAAGAATTGCCGCCAGCTCCGCGGGGGCGATGCCTTCGATGTTGATTCCCACGAGACCTACCCGCCCCTCTCCATGGCGGTCATCGATGACCCGATCGGCGCCGTCCCATGAAAACAGGCCTGGGTCCCTGAGAGAGCGATAGAATGTCTCGACAAGGCGCCTCTCGTGGGCGAGCACCGTCTCGACGCCCCGATCGAGCCGCAGGCGGACGCCCTCCCGCAGTCCGGCGATCCCGAAGACATTCGGCGTTCCGCCTTCCAGAAGATGCGGGAGCTCGGACGGCTGCAGGGGGGAGGCGGAATCTCCCCCCGTTCCCCCTTCGCTTGACACATCCAACACGAGAACTTACAATCACTACTATTACGATCTTTTAGATAGTTTATTGGAGGATTGTCATGACACTTTCGAAACATGATCGTGTCCAGGCCGCGCTCCAGGGCAGGTCCGTGGACAGGCCGCCGGTTGCAGCATGGAGACACTTTCTACCCGAAGAGCGATCCGAAAAGGATTTTGTCGAAGCAAGCGTGGCCTTTGCGCGCATCAATGACTGGGACTGGCTGAAGATCAATCCCCGGGCCACATATTACGCCGAGGTGTTCGGCAATATCTATGATTACGGAAAATACGCGGGCGTTCTGCCGCGCCTGAGCTCGAGCGCTATCCAGACTCCGGCAGATCTCTCCCGACTCAAGGCAGTGCGGACGTCCGACCCGGTGCTCGCTGAACAGCTTCGCGTGGTCTCCTCAATTCGAAAGTCCCTCCGCGATGTTCCCATCATCCAGACCGTCTTTTCGCCTCTTTCCGTTCTCCAGTTTCTGACCATTGGTCTTGCCGGGCAGAACGGGCAACCAGACCCTGGCACCGACTACACGGTGCTCCATTCGCTGCTCGTCGATCACCCAAGGCAGGTCAGGGATGCCCTTGCGGCAATCACTGAGACGCTGCAAACGTACGCCAGGAAAGCGATCGACGCTGGAGCGGACGGTATCTTCTTCGCCATCGTGCGTCTTGCCCGTGAAGCCGCCCTCACGCACGAGCAATACCTGGATTTCGAGAAGCCCTACGACCTGGAGGTTCTCCAGGGAGCGCGGCGGGGAACATTCAACGTTTTGCACACATGCGGGCCAAAGGTCTATTTCGACGCCGCGGAAGACTATCCGGTGCATGCCGTGAACTGGGCAACCCTCGGCGAGGGCAATCCGACACTTGCCGAAGGTCAGAGGCGCCTGAACAAGGCTGTGATGGGGGGCGTCGAAGAGGGGGCAGGCTTTTCCAGCGCGGACCCGGCAAAGATCCAGGACCAGGCGGCAACTGCAATCCGAACGGCTGGAAAAGGAAGGTTCCTGCTTTCACCTGGGTGCGCCGTGGATCCTGACGTTCCCGTATCACATCTCTCCGCTCTGCGTAAGGCTGTCGAAACAGCACCGACAAGCTGAAGGGAGCAGGTGCTCCGACGGAGGCATCCCGTCATGAGCCCTCGTATTCCGAGGTACCCCTCGGTGACACGATGGAGAAAAGAATGCGCAACACCAATGGCAGGAGACGTCACGTTGACGCACACCCCCGGCTCAACTATCCTGTGTATCGGAGAAGAGGACCAGTGCTGATCTCAACGCGGAGCAGGTACGGCTTGAAGCTCATGTACGAGCTCGCCCTGAAGTACGGGGCGCAACCCGTCTTTCTCAAGGACATTGCCAACGCCCACAACATTTCGGAAAAATACCTCAGCAAGCTCGTCATTCCGCTGCGTGGCGTCGGCCTCATAAGCTCGTTCCGCGGCGCGCATGGGGGCTACGCCCTTGCACGGGATCCCCGCAAGATCACCGTCAGGGAGATCGTCCAGGTCCTCGAAGGAGAGCTCGCCCCGGCCACCGGCAGCAGGAAGCGCGGCGCCGAGGAACAGGCGGATTCGCACCCCACGGAGGGCGTGTGGGCCCTCCTGGATAAAACCGTGTACGAGACACTGGAAAACGTGACCCTGGATTCCCTGGTTCAGGCGGGGAAGAAGGGAATTCTCAACTATCAGATCTGAACGAGCTGCCTGATCTGGCCGAAGAGCTTTTCCGTCGATGCAAAGCCGTGATTTACGTGCCGGGGCCTTCCAGTGCTGTCCAGAATGAAGGTCGTCGGCACGCTGAGGACGCTCCATTTCTTCGCAAAAGCCTTGTCGCCAAGGGCATCCACCTCGATGACCTGGACCTTGCCGGAAAGGCGCTCGGCGAGCTCGCGTATGGCCGGGGCCTGCGCGGCCTTGCAGGTCACGCAGGTCGGGGTTGTGAAGTAGACCACGCCTGGCGTGCCGGGCGTGAAGCTCCCGATGCCCTGCCCGCCGCGCCGCGCCCTTGCCAGCACGATGCGGGTCACAAGCCAGTGCGCCACAACCAGCGCGAATATCACGGCAGCGGCGAGCTCGATCCGGGGAACGGCAGTGCTCAGCATGGTCATGCCTTCGGCCTCATCCCCGGGAAGGTCCCGGACGGCGGAGTCTTGCCGAACCCGGGCACCTGAAGGCGATTCAGCCAATAGTACACCGCGCAGCCAGCGCAAAAACCCAGGAACAGATTCGCCGCTGCAAGAACGATGACGAGCCAGGTCAGGAGCCAGGCTTCTTTTTCATCTATACGGGGGTCCTGAACGGGGGTCCTGAAGTCGAGGGCGATGTGACGGATCCCACGAGCGTCGCGCGTCTGGTGACCGGCCATGACGTCGTGATCTACGCGGTGGGACCGGACATGATAAAACCATTCGGAACATTCCTGCAGGATGCCGCGCGATCGCTCCTGCAGGGATTGAAATCCACCACGGTGAAAAGACTCCTGGTCGTCGGCGGCGCCGGAAGCCTCGAGGTTGCCCCGGGAGTCGTCCTGATGGATACTCCCCAGTTCCCGGCGGATTGGATACCCATCGCGAAGGCGCACGCGGATGCCCTTGCCGCCTATCAAGCTGAAAAGAAGCTGGAATGGACCCACCTCTCCCCGGCCGCCCTTATCGAGCCCGGGACGCGGACTGGCAAGTATCGCAGCGACGGTGAGAAGCTCGTAAGCGACGCCCAGGGCAACAGCCGCATCAGCATCGAGGATTATGCCGTCGCTTTGTTGGACGAGGTGGAAAAGCCCCGCCACGTGCGCGCGCGCTTTACCGTCGGCTACTGAAATCTCAAACCAGCATTCGGGTATTGATAAAATACAATCGTTGAAATATAGTTACCCTAATCACTACTATTTATATAATATTAGTAGTGATTAATTATCGATAGAAGGTCCATTGATGGAGGCAGAGGAATGTCGGGAGTCAAACAGAGCATCCTCGAGGCAGTGGGGCGGACTCCTCTTGTCCGACTGAACAGGCTGGGAAAAGGGCTGAAGGCAACGCTGCTCGCAAAGGTCGAATATCTCAATCCGGGAGGCAGCGTCAAGGACCGTGTGGCGGTAAGGATGGTGGATGTCGCGGAGAGGGAAGGATTGCTGAAGCCGGGCGGGGTCATCGTGGAGGCAACGGCGGGCAACACCGGGGTGGGTCTTGCCCTTGTTGCCGCGATTCGGGGATATCGGTGCATCTTCGTTCTTCCCGACAAAATGAGCGAGGACAAGATCAGCCTTCTTCGGGCGTACGGCGCCGAGGTGGTGATCACGCCCACCGCCGTCGCACCCGATTCCCCCGAGAGCTACAACGGGGTCGCCGAAAGGCTGAGCCGCGAGATCCCGGGCGCCTTTCGGCCCAACCAGTTCGCCAACCCGAACAATCCCCTTACCCACTTCGAAACCACGGGGCCCGAGATCTGGGAGGATGCCGGCGGCAAGATCGACGTGTTCGTAGCGGGAATGGGAACGGGCGGCACGATCTCGGGAGCGGCGCGGTTTCTGAAGCAGAAAAACCCCAAGATCGTCGTAGTTGGCGCCGACCCGGAGGGCTCGATCCTCTCCGGTGACGCTCCTCGTCGATTCAAGGTGGAAGGCATCGGTGAGGACTTCATCCCCAAGACCTTCGACCGGCAGGTGGTCGACGAGATGATCCGGGTGAGCGACCGCGACTCCTTCAACACCGCCCGCAGGCTGGCCCGCGAGGAGGGCCTGCTCGTGGGAGGCTCCTCGGGAACGGCCCTGACAGCCGCGCTGAAATATGCCGAACGGCTCACCGAGAGCGCAACCGTGGTGGTGTTGCTTCCCGACACCGGCCGCAATTACCTGACGAAGATTTTCTCCGACAGGTGGATGCAGGAAAACGGCTTCTGGGAATCCAGCAAGAAGGACCGGGCCACGGTGGGCAGGGTCCTCGGGGAGAAGACCGCTCTCCGCGAGATCGTCTCGGTCTCACCCGAGGACACGCTGCAGACCGCCATCGACCTCTTTCATCGCTTCAACATATCCCAGATCCCGGTTCTCGACGGGAAGCGTTCCGTGGGAAGCCTGCAGGAATCCACACTCCTTGCGCTGGTCTTCGACGGTGTGAATCCGACCAACCAGCGCGTGGGGGCCGTCATGGGGAAGCCGCTTCCCACGATCGACCTGGAAGCGGATATCGGGGAGGCGTACCGTCTTCTCCTCGCAGGAGCCAATGCCCTGATCGCGGTGGCCGATGGATCGCCCCGGTCGGTGATTACGCGCATCGATCTGATCGATTACTATACACGGAGGGATGCATGAGACCGGCAACCCGTTATATCCACGAGTTCCAGGAGCCCGATCCGCTCACCGGTGCGGTTACCGTGCCGATCACCATGACGTCCACATTCCAACAGGACGGCGTCGAAAAGCCCCGGGGGGGCTGGGAGTACGGCCGCACGGGGAACCCGAGCCGGAAGTCCCTCGAAGGCACCATCGCGGCAGCGGAAAACGGGGGCCACGGTCTGTGCTTCGCTTCGGGGTCCGCGGCGACCGCGGCCGTGCTCAACCTCCTGCAGCCCGGAGACGAGGTGCTGTCCACCACGGACGTCTACGGGGGCACGTGGCGGCTCCTGCAGCGCGTGTATGCACGATACGGGATCGTGGGCCGATTCCTCGACGCGCATTCCGAGGAGGCGTTCCGCGCGGCAATTACTCCAAAGACACGGCTCATATGGATAGAGAGCCCGACAAACCCGCTCCTGAATATCATCGACATCGCGGCAATTGCAGGCATCAAGGGCCGCGAGATCATCCTCGCCGTTGACAACACGTTTGCCAGTCCCTATTTTCAGACCCCCCTGGACCTCGGGGCCGATATTGTCGTGCACAGCACGACAAAGTACATCAGCGGTCACAGCGACGTGATCGGCGGAGCCCTCGTCACGAATCGGGAGGACCTCTATGAATCCTGCCGCTTCTACCAGCACGCGGCGGGAGGGGTGCCCTCCCCCTTTGACAGCTTCCTCGTGCAGAGGGGGCTGAAAACACTCGCGGTCCGCATGGAGCGCCACCAGTCCAACGCATTTGCCGTGGCCCGCGCTCTGAAGGGCCACGCGAAGGTGAGCGCGGTCCACTTCCCCGGGTTCCCCGATCATCCCGGTCACGCGGCGGCGCTTCGGCAGATGCGGGGATTCCCCGGCATGGTGTCCTTCTCCCTGAAAGACGGCAGGCCCGCGGTGGAGAGGTTCGTGAGCCGCCTGCGCGTCTTCACTTTCGCGGAGAGCCTGGGCGGTGTCGAATCACTTGCCTGCCATCCTGCGACGATGACACACGGGGCCATCCCGGCGGCGGACCGGGAGCGGATCGGAATCACCGAGGGCCTCCTCCGACTTTCAGTGGGCATCGAGGACGAGGCAGATCTGACGGAGGACATCGTCCAAGCGCTCGGATAGGAAGACTCAGACTCCTTGAGACGGGGGCGCCTTCGCGCTCCCGTGTCGGCAATCCGGATCATTCGTTCGATTATTCGACTCACGCTTCATTTCCCCGCGCGAAGAGGCGTCTTTCTGCCGTGAAGACGCGTCCTTTCCCTGCGTTTGGCCCTTTTCCCAGGGCGGCGAGTTGACTTCATATCGCTCCTGATGGATGGATGGTGCATTGGGAGGCGGGAAGAATCCTCGTTCACCATATGGAAATACACAAGATCACCGTGCTCGGTGGAAACGGAAAGAACCACGTTCGGGAGCCCGTGGAGGAAGTGACCTTCCGCATGGGCGACGTGGTGAGCATCGTCGGCCCCACGGGATGCGGGAAAACGACCCTCATCAACGACATAGAGCTGTTCGCGGACAGCAACACACCGTCGATGAGGCGGGTGCTGATCAATGACGCGCCCGTTGATGAGTCTGACTTCGCGCCTTCCCGAACACCCATTGCGCTCATCTCCCAGCACACGAACTTTCTTTCCGACCTGCCCGTCAATGAGTTCCTGGCCATCCACGCTCGCATCAGGCAGGACGGAAACGTCACCACGCTCGTGCAGGAAACGCTCGGATTCGCCAACCAGCTTACCGGAGAGCCGCTGATCCTGGAAAGCGCCATGACCGAGCTCTCGGGAGGGCAGACCCGGGCCCTGCTGATCGCCGACGCGGTGATCATTGGCAACTCTCCCATCGTTCTTTTGGATGAGATCGAGAACGCGGGCATCCACCGCACCAAGGCCCTGGAATTGCTCCGCGGGTACAGGAAGATATTCATATTCGTGACTCACGATCCACGAATCGCGTTGCTTTCCGACTCCCGAATCGTGATGAGCAATGGGGCCATGCAGAAGGTTTTCGTCACATCCGATGAGGAGCGGCAGGTCGTCGAGGAGATCAAGAAGATGGATGACCTGCTGCTGGATTTCAGGGGGCTTATTCGGACGGGAAATCAGATCTCTCGAAGCGATCTGGATGACAGGTTGAGGGCGTCGGGCTATATCGCGTAGCCGGGAAAGGGAGCGACATGAGGGCAATCCTGTGCGCGGGACCTCCTACCAGCGGAAAGACCACGGTCCTGAGACATGTGATACGAAAGCTGAAGAGCGAAGGGAGCGGCGTGGCGTACCTGAAAGTGGACGTGCAGTACGCCGACGACGACGAGCTGATCGGCAAAGAGCTCGGCGTCCCCACGAAGAAGGTATACTCCGGTGAGCTCTGCCCCGACCACTGCAACGTCATGGTCCTTGGGGACGCGATCGATTGGGCCGTCGGGGCCGGCATGGACTATCTGATCGTGGAGACCGCCGGGCTCTGCTTCCGATGCTCTCCCTATATCGAGGGCTCGCTGGGCATCGTCGTCCTGGAGGCGACCAGCGGCATGAACCTGCCGAGGAAAATTGGCCCGATGTTGTCCCTGGCGGACCTGGCCGTCGTGACCAAGATCGACCTGGTGTCGCAGGCGGAACGGGAGGTCTTTCGGGCGCGGATATTGGAAACGGCGCGGAACATGCCCGTGGCCGAGACGAACGCCTTGCATGGCATCGGGATCGACCGGATCGTGAAGCGGATCAAGGCCGCCCCCCACGTCGCGTACCCCCTGTTCCTGCGGGGGAACCCGCCCATTGGCACCTGCACGATCTGTGTGGGCAAGAAGGAGATCGGCTGGAAGCAGCACTTCGGCGTGCTCCGGCCCCTGGACGGCGAGATGTTCTACCGGGGCGAGTGACACGTGACACGCATCTACATGGACAACGCAGCCACCACGATGGTGGACCCCCTCGTCGTCGAGGAAATGCTCCCCTTCCTGACTCAGCGCTACGGGAACGCCTCCAGCCTTCACGCGCCGGGCCAGGAGGCACGCGAGGCTGTCCAGAATGCACGGGCGAAGATCGCGTCGTTCATCGGGGCCTCCCCCGCTGAGATCGTCTTCACCGGCAGCGGGACCGAGGCCAACAACCTTGCCGTGAAAGGCGTGGCATTCGCCAATCGCAACCGGGGCAGCAATCTCATCGTCTCCTCCATCGAGCACGACTGCATCGTGAGCTCGTGCCGGTGGCTCGAGAAGCAGGGCTTCACGGTGACGTACCTTCCCGTCGACGGTGACGGCCTCGTCGATCCTGACGATGTCAGGAAGGCGATCCGTCCCGACACCCTCATGGTGTCGGTCATGCACGCGAACAACGAGATCGGCACATTAGAGCCGATTCGCGCCATCGGCCAGGTGTGCAGGGAGCGCGGGGTGATCTTCCACACGGACGCCTGCCAGTCCTTTGGCAAGATACCCCTGAACGTCGACGATCACTCCCTCGACCTCGCGACGCTCAACGCGCACAAGATCTACGGCCCGAAAGGCGTGGGCGCCCTCTACGTCCGTAGCGGCGTCACCATCGAGGCGCTGCAGCACGGCGGAGGCCAGGAGCGAGGGCTCCGTTCGGCAACCGAGAACGTACCGGGCATCGTGGGCTTCGCGCGGGCGGCCGAGCTGTGCATCGCCTCCATGGGGGAGGAGTCGAGGCGACTGGCCGGGTTTCGCGATCGCATCATCGACGAGACGATGAACGCAATCCCCTCGGCATATCTGAACGGCCACCGGGTCAAGAGGCTTGCGAACAATGTGAATCTCGGCTTCAGCGGATGCGAAAACGACGCGATTCGGCTTCTCCTGCTCTTGAACGACAAAGGCTTTGCTGTTTCCACAGGCTCCGCCTGTTCTTCGAACACCACCGGACCGTCCCATGTGCTCACCGCAATCGGCCTGGACCCGCTGCAGGCACGCGGTTCGCTCCGCATCTCACTGGGACGGTTCACGACGGAGCAGGAAGTCAAGAGCCTCATCGATATCCTGCCCCGGGTGGTAGGATCGCTGCGGTCATTATCTCCAATAGCAGAGGGGAGGTCTTCGATATGAGTGGCACAATCGGCACACACGACATCCTGGAAACGCTGCCCGGCCTGGACTGCGGGCTCTGTGGGGCCAGGACGTGTGAGGATTTCGCTCTGATCGTGAGTGAGACGCCGGCTGAGCGGAAGAGGTGCGTACAAGCGGCCAGCAGCACCGTGAAGGCACGCATTGCGCCGCGGGATACCGCGGCGCCACGACAATCGGAGGATGCCAGCGGCATCCCGGGGGAAGGCGCTGATTCGCTGGGAAGGGAATACGACTTCATCCTCGAGACATTTCCGGAGGACCCGGGCCCGAGGGAAACCATCATCCCGCACAATCCGATCCTGACCAGAGAGATGGAGGTGCAGAAAGGCGACATTTTAATCGGCCGACCTCTGGGCATGTCGTGCGGCTGCCCCATTACGCACTGCGGGATCGTTCGCGATGTCGATCCGAAGACCGGCGTCATCGTGTGGTGCGTCACAGGTCCGCTCACAAGCCGCGGAAAGACGACGAAAGATCTCGGTTATTATTCGGCGCAGGCCTATGAAGGAATCATCAGGTCGAGCAGGAAAGAGCTGAGGATCGGCATGCGTTACTGGTACTTGCCCCATCGCTGCATGCTGCAGTGGCGGCACAGCGGAATGGTCATATTCATGAACAACACGAAAGACGGAGTGCGGGTCCGCATAGAGGGGATCATGATCGGCTGAGCTCGATCGTGGACCTGAGCTCGCGGGGCGGCCCGCCGCCGGGATGCCGGGCCTCACACGAGGCGATGCACCCCGCGCGCGGCACGGTGGGGGCCTTCAGAGGCTCGGCAGGAAACCCGCCACGGCGAAGACCATGAGCAGGGTGAAGCCGGCAACTGCGGTCTCCGCCGCCACTCCCACAACGAGCGGCTTCACGCCGGTGCGTGCCATGTCGCGGAAGCTCGTGCGAAGTCCCACCCCGACAAAGGTGAGCTGAAAGGCCCACTCGGAGAGATTGCGCATCGCACCGATTCGTCCCATGAGATACGCGTGGGCGTCCTTGCCGGGAAAGAGCGCCAGCAGGACGCTGAAGAGCACGGAGAGCCCCAGGAACCCGAGGACGAACTTGGGGAACTTCTGCCACAGGAACCTGCCCGGGTTCGCGACCTGCCGGGCCATCCCGCGCCGCGCATAGTACAGTGCGAAGCCCAGGATCACGAACCCCATGAGTGCATTGCGGCACAGTTTTGCCAGAGTGGTGTAGGCGAGGGCGGCCTTTGAATAGATCGCACCCGTGGCCACCGCCTCGGCGGTGTTGTCCACGGCGAGGCCCGCCCAAAGGCCGAAGAGCTTGTCGGACATCGACAGGAGTCTTCCGATGATGGGGTAGGCCACCAGGGCTGCGGCGCCAAACACGAGGATGACGGCAATAGCGTACCCCGTCTCTTCCTTCTCCGCCTCGATGCTCCCCGCGGCGCCCATGATAGCCGAGACGCCGCAGATGCCGACCCCGACGGAGAGCAGGCTGCCGAGCTTGCCGGGGAGTCGGAACCACCGCGCGAAGAGGCTCACGAAAGCGATGGAAAAGAGTATCTCCACGACGACCATGGCCAGCCCGATGCCCCCCAGCCGCGCTACGTCGGTCACAAGGAAACGCGCGCCCATGAGCACGATGCCGACTTTCAGGAAGAACTCGTAGGCGGCGATGCCCGGGGCGAGCACCTTCGGCACGGGCAGGATGTTCCCGATGAGCATGCCGCCGAGGATGGCGATGATGACATTGGAGGCCAGCGAGCGCAGCCAGTTGATCGCGATGACCGATTGCAACCAGTCGGAGAGCAGCTTGCCGCCGATGGCCAGGAGGAAGAGGAGCGCAATGCCGGGAAGGACCGCCCACGCGGCCTCGATGCGTCTTTTCATCGCCTCCCCCTACCAGGGCAGGGCAGGAACGCCTGCCAGCACGAGCGCCGCCAGGGCTGCGCCCACCACGACGGTCCACCAGTCCAGAGAGAGCCCCGGCCTCTTTTCCTTCGCCTCGTTCATCGGGTCCTCCTGCGACGGCATTCTTTTCGCAGGAAGACCTCGCGTCAATGGAAGAGTCGTCTTTTGCTGGCTTTTTATAGGGGAAAGCACACACATGCTGCGCGAAAGCGTCCTCCCACCGGACATCTGAACGAAATATCCGGTTCTTCCCTTCAGCGCGGATAACGACGCGCGCGCACGTCGAGGCGCTCATCCCGTCGGAATCGAAGCCATCTCTTCAGTCCGCGCTCGATGAGGACCATCATGTCCTCCGCGAGCTCCTTCGCGTCGGCGGCGCTCCCGTTCAAAGACACGGCAAAAAAAATCTCGACCAGCATCCGCTGTGGGTCGTGGAAGAGGCTGGTGCGAAAGACCCCCTTGCTCGTCCCCTCGGCAAGGATCTCCCCCAGCAGCTTCTCGATCCGTGAAAAAAGCGCGTTGCCGTGGTACGTCCGCTCCTCGGCCCCGGGGTACATGAATCGCTTCTCCCGGGTATAGATGCCGCGGAGGATCTCGTTGCTCCGCAGGCTGAGGATCGTGTAGCGAAAGAGCGCTTTCAGCCTGAAAAGCGGCGAGCGCAGACCGTTCACGTGCTTCTCCACCTCGCGCACGCCCTTCTGCTCGATCCCATCGAGGATGTCCGAGTAGAAGGCTTCTTTGCTGGGGAAATAGGTATAGAAGCTGCCCATGCCGAGGCCGGCGGCCACCATGATGTCCTTGATGCTCACGTTCCGGTAGCCGTGCTCGGCGAAGAGCCTTTCACCAATCTTCAGCAGCGTGTCCCTTCGGTTGTGGCCCATGTACCTCCCTGGGAAGGGAAACCGGATACGCGCGTCAGTTATCCGGTCTTCCCTGCCATTATGCGCCCTCGCGTGCTAAGGGAACGGTGCCCGACCCCTTGATTTTAAGCTTTTTCCGCAAGCGTGTTCCCGGGACAGTTGACAGTCGGGCTCCGGAAAAACAGTCTCTTCCGGAGAGTAGGGAAGCACGCGTGAAAATGCAAGAGAAGAAAGCCGACTATGTGCTCGCCTGCCCCCTGTGCGGCGCCAGGTACGAGGACAGCCCGGGAGAGTTCATGCTCTCCTGCCCTGCACCGCACCCCCCGGCGCTCCTGCGCGCCATCTACAGGATCAAGCGGTTCGTTGCGCATCCCGAGCAGACGGGGGTGTTCCGCTTCTTCGACTGGCTGCCCATTCGGCGGAAGCTGCCCGGCGCCGCGGGACCCGTGGCTTTTCACAGCACGGCGCTGGGACCCGCCCTCGGACTGGAGAACCTCTTCGTCATCTTCAACGGATGGTGGCCCGAAAAGGGCGCTCTGATGCAGACCTGCACCTTCAAGGAGTTGGAAGCGCAGGCAGTGTGCGGAAGGATCGTGGACGACTGGCGCTCGTCCCTTGTCGTCTCCTCGGCGGGCAACACGGCCCGTGCGTTCCACGATGCCTGCTCGCGCTACAACGTACCCGCCCTCATCGTGGTGCCTGCTGACAGCATGCCGCTCCTGTGGAGCACGGGAGAGTCCCACCGCGAGGTGCAGCTTGCCGTCCTGGACGGCGGGGCGGATTACGCGGATGCCATCGAGCTGGGAAATACGATCGCCGCGACGGAGGGATTCTACTCGGAGGGCGGGGCGCGCAATGCGGCCCGGCGGGACGGGATGGGCACGACGGTGCTCTCGGCCGTGGAAGCCTCCGGCAGGATCCCCGACCACTATTTCCAGGCGGTGGGCAGCGGAACAGGTGCCATCGCCGCATGGGAGATGAGCCTCAGACTGCGGGAAGACGGACGATTCGGCAGCGGAAGGATGAAGCTGCACCTCTCCCAGAACGCGCCGTTCACGCCGATGACCGATGCCTGGGAAGCGGGTTCCCGGACCCTGGCCGCTCTGCCCGACGGACGCAGGCTTTCGCGCTGCATTCGCGCACGCGTGCTGGGAAACAGGAATCCCCCGTATTCGATCGCCGGCGGGCTCTACGATGCGCTCAGCGACACCGGCGGTTTCATGTATCGGGTCGCCGACCGGGAAGCGCGCGCGGCCGGTCGGCTCTTCGAAAAGCTCGAGGGATGCGATATCGACCCCGCGGCGGAGGTGGCCCTTGCCTCGCTGCAGCAGGCCGTGGAACAGGGCAGGATCGGGAGGCGGGACATGGTTGCACTCAACATCACCGGCGGCGGTTATTGCCGACTGCGTCGCGAGCGGCGCGTCGCGTTTCTCAGGCCGCAGGCGACGTTCACCCTGGAGGCCCTTCGCAAAGAGGGACCCGCGCGCGGGCTGGCGCTCCTTCGGGGAGGCCGTGCATGAGCGATCTCTTCGACAAGTGCCGGACAGACGAAGGGTACTTCGGCGCGTTTCGCGCGCGAAAGGACATGTACTTCACCCAGCCCGTGCTGGAAGGACGCGTCGGCCCCCGGATGAGGTTCCAGGGAAGGGACGTGATCGTCTGGGCGCTCAACAACTACCTGGGCATCGCCGGGCGGGAGGAGCTCACTGCCGCGGCGGCCACGGCGCTCGCCGAGCACGGCCCCAGCGCGCCGATGGGCTCGCGGCTTCTCACGGGCAACACCGGGGAGCATATCGAGCTGGAACACCGCTTCGCCAGCTTCTGCCAGAAACCCGCTTCCATCGTTTTCAACTACGGTTATCTCGGGGTCCTGGGGACTGTATCCGCCCTGGTGGGCAGGGACGACGTCGTGGTGATCGATTCCCTCTCCCACGCCTCGATGATCGACGCCACGATGCTGGCCTCCGGCGGCCGGCGCTTCCGTCCTTTCAAGCACAACGATATGGAGGATCTGGAGAGGCACCTCCGCGCCGCGCAGAAGGACCGAAAGGGAGGCATCCTCATCATCACCGAGGGCGTTTTCGGGATGAAAGGAAATCTCGCGAAGCTGCCCGAGATCTGCCGGCTGAAGGAAAAGTACGGGGCGCGGCTGTTCGTGGACGATGCGCACGGGTTCGGAGTCATGGGCCCGGGCGGCCATGGCACCGGCGAGCACCTCGGAGCGCAGGCGGGCATCGACATGTATTTCGGCACGTTCGCCAAAACCTTTGCCGCCATCGGCGGGGTGACTGCCGCAGAGAGCGACGTCGTGGAATGGATCCGCTACAACGCGCGGACGAACGTGTTCGCGAAGGCGCTCCCCCTGGTGTACGTCCGGACGGTGGAAAAGGCCCTCTCCATCATCGAATCCGAGCCGCAGCTTCGGGAGCGGATGTGGAGCATTGCACACCGGTTGCAGGCGGGTCTCATCGACCTTGGCTTCGACATCGGCGAAACCGAATCCCCCATAACCCCGGTCTACGTGATCGCCGGCGATGAAAAGACGGCCATGTCGATGATCGTGATGCTGCGCGAAAAGTACGGCGTCTTCGTCTCGGCGGTCAGCTATCCCGTCGTGCCACGCGGTGTGATTCTCTTCCGCATGATCCCCACCGCCGCTCACTCGGAGGAGGATGTCGACCGCACCCTGGGTGCCTTCAGAGAAATGCGCGATGCGATGAGGCTCGACCTTTCCACAAAGCCATCCCAGCAGAATCGGTAGGCCGGCGGATCCGCGGGAGGCGCTCCCCCTCAAGGCGATCATCCTCGCTCCGGATGGCGTCATCGCCATGGCCCGGGCCATCGTGGAGGCCCCGACTCACTACGAGGCCGGCAAAGCCGCGTGGCGCGTGGCGACCTCTCACCTTATTGCAGGCGCAGCCGGTGGAAAAGGCGCGGGGTCGAGGCTGCCGACAAGGCGACCAGCCGAGGTCGTCGATCGTGGTGAGGAGCGTTTCGCACTACTTTCTTTCATCCCGGCAGTCTCTCTCGACAGGCGCTACATTGGCAGGGAGATGTTGTACTTCACGGCGAGCATGCGAACGACGAATGTCGCCGATGCCGCCAGTGGGATGGACACCCCGGCCGGCAGGTGGATCCAGTCGAAGAGGATGTACAGGGCGCAGCCGGCCAGGCTGCACGTTGCATAGAGCTGGCTCTTGATGAAGACCGTCGGCACCTTGTTGCCGATCACGTCGCGGATGATTCCCCCGAAGCAGCCCGTGATCACCCCCATGAGAACGGCGATGAAATACAGCTTCGGGTATACCTGCAGCGAATAGACAGAGCCGAGGACGCTGAAGAGACCCAGCCCGAGCGCGTCGAAGACGGTCACGACCATCACGAGCGTCCTGCTCTTGCGGTCCCTGATCTGGCGCATGACGGCTGCGGAAATGAGGGAAAGCACGAGAACAGCCACCCCAAAGGGCCAGTTCTGGATCCAAAACAGGGGGTGGCGCTGGAGAAAGAGGTCGCGCACCGTGCCGCCGCCGAATGCGGTAATCATGGCAACGGAGTAGACCCCGACGACGTCCATTTTCAGGCGCCGCGCCTCGAAGATGCCCGTCATGGCGAAGGCCAGCACCCCGAGGACCTCGATGAGATTCAGAAATGCGGCGTACGTCATCCCAATGCCACGGTAAGCCGGCTTTGCGCCCGGAATCAACCGGGGGCCCGCGGCCAGCCGACCCGCGGCCAGCCGACCTTGCGAGCCTCCGCAGCGGCGCCTACCAGGCGCAGTATCCCCCGTCGATCAGCATGTCGGCGCCCGTCATGTAATCCGAGGCCTCGCTGGCCAGGTACACCACGGCGCCCTGGAGGTCGGAGACTTCGGCCATGCGGCGCATGGGTGTCACCCGCGCCCATGCCTCCATCATCTGTGCCCCGACAGGGGTGGCCACAAGCTGGTCAATGAGCGCAGTCCGCGTGTAGCCGGGGCTGATGGAGTTCACGCGGATCCCCGTCTCCGCCCATTCGGCGGCGAGGCTCCGTGTCAGGTGAAGCACCCCCGCCTTCGACACGTTATAGGCTGCCTGGTTCTGCGGCATGTTCACGATGTGCCCTGACATCGAGCCGGTGTTGATGATCTTTCCGTAGCCGGCCTTCTTCATGATGGCCGCCTCCGCCTGGGCGCAGAAGAACACCGCGTCGAGGTTCAGCCGCATCACCTTCCCCCAGGATTCCTCGGTAATCTTCTCCGCGTCGCACCACTGCCCGATGCCCGCGTTGTTCACCCCGATGGTGAGGGTGCCCCACGTCTTCACCACCGCCTCCACCATCCGCTGGACCGCCTCCCTGTCAGTGACATCCGATGTCAACGCCCTGGCATCCACGCCCTTCTTCTCAAGCTCATCGCACACCGCCCGGGCATGCTCCGCGGAAACATCGACCACGGCAACGGCCGCGCCCGCCTCGCCTAGTGCGTGCGCGTATCCCCGCCCAATTCCCTGCCCGGCGCCGGTCACCAGGGCAACCCGCCCCTTCAGGCTGAATCTCTCCAGGATCGGTTTTTCAACGGTCGTCTCTTTCATTGCAACTCCTTTGCGCTGTGCGGTTAAAAGCCGATGTACTCTTGTACCACGGACGCGGGCGTTTGTCGCCGAACGTCAGGGGCGGCCCTCAGC